>NZ_JBDGAB010000044.1:0-30673 GCF_040910705.1 Blautia sp. RTP21359st1_E11_RTP21359_211015 | reverse complement strand
CGGAGATATGCGAAAAAGTCGAATCGTGTGGAGCGTGGATTATACATAGATAATGATTTTGCCTGGAATGCAGATTGCGTTGGAGCATTCAACATATTGCGACTTTATCTGAAACAAAAAGAGATAGACCTGACATTTGATGCCAAATCTATCTCACATCCTTATGTTTTAAAGGTAGCTGCGTAAAAAACAGTAGTGGTGGTATGGACCCACCCTGAATCTACGGGGCCCAGGCTCCGCACATCAGATGCTCAGTAATTTAATTGCCGAGTAGTTCACTCTCTTCTAACATGCTATCAGGTCATCAGCATTTTTGATGATAATCTTATCATGTACATCATTAGCAGAAATCAGCACCTCAGATTCATTCCGCCTGGAAAAATATGCTAAAACATCTTTTTTGTATGCAATGCCTTTAATGATGTATCCATCTTCTCCAAATCTTTTTGAAAACCATTCGGCACCATCAAGCTCTCTGGTCCACGACATTCCCTCCGGATTTCTTCCAATTGCAACACCACGATATACAACAAATGAGTCAGGAAGACATAAGTATGTGTCATATTCCTCACAATTCATTAACGCTTCTTTTGGACACTGTTTAAACCATTTCGCAGATAGCGATACCGGTACATTTACATCTCCGTTTGGGTTTTCCTCTTCAACCCAGGCCTCTGAAAGAACCTTTGCAAAATCATTAGCTGACCAGAAGCGCCGGCTGAACTTGAGAAAAGTTAAATAATATGAAGGACGGAATATATACATCAGCATAAGTGGTTCTTCTGTCTTATCTATTTTCTGTTCATATGCGGCGCAGGCTTCCTTAAATGCTCCTTCTGAATCTTTGATATTGATAATTTTTTCATTGTCAAACCAATATGGCGATTGGAATACTGGATGATTTACAATGAAGTCAAACTCTGTTTCCGCAATCGGGAGGTAAAGCATCATTCTTGCCACATCCTTCAATCCGTTAATATCTGTTGTTTTTCTCATGATTTAATCCCCTTTCTTTTTGTTTGTTAAAAGAAATATGCTGGATTTTATATCGTTCAGAAAAGTGTATATCTATACATATACTTTTTTCATTGTTCAAAAAGATGCAAAAATATAAACAACATTTTGGTAGGATTAATTCTGGTAATCTTGCTTTACCAGAATGAGATTTTGGTTTTTTTGATATCCTAATAAATAAAAAATGAATGAAAAAAAATTAAAGTGACAACTTGAGATAAATTGCTTTTTTTGCTTTTTTTCTTTGTTCTTTTTATTTTCTTTCACATTGTTCCACATTTCATTTTGATTTCTCACTAAATATTTAATCCAAAGTTTCAAAAAATAAGCGTTCACGCATGTTTGAAACGATTTTATGCCTGCTGCCGGTTGGTTTTCTTTTAGTTCGGCCCAGACGCCCTTCGCCGCCTGACGGCGCCTTCGGGCTACGTCCATCTAATAACCTTTTTCTAAAAGTGGAAACCCTTCTGAAATATCTTTTTTAATATTTTTCTGTTTTGTTTGTTTTTTTTGTTTTATTTTTTTATTTTTTTCGTTTTGTTCTTGTAAAATATCCATTTTTTCTATCTTTTTAATTTGAAAATAGAATTTGTATATTTATCTTTATTTACCCTTTGCTTTTCTTTATTTTTCTTTTGTTTTTTATCGACGTGCGTGGAAAACCGCGGTTTACGAAAACATTTTTCTTGTTTCTACAAATTCTTTTATTTTTATATTTTTTCTGTTTTTTTTGTTCTGCGGTTGCCTCTTTGCTCTTTATCCTGATGAAATTGAAGTGGATGCTTATTGCTTTTTCTCTGTCGTTTGGGTTTATGAAGAAAAAGAGGTGCAAAAAATATATGGCTGAAGGCGGGAGAGGGGTATTTTTGTGGGTATGCCTGCTGCGGAAGAATGCCGGCAAAATTGGGAGAGGAGGAAAAGAGCGTATGCATGTGTATACATAAAACCACCGAAAAAATATGCCGGCAAATGTATACATTTTTTTAAATATAGCCTGCCCGCTGGGAAGGCTTTTTGTGTGTGCATGCATGTGTGTACATTTTAAGTATCCTGCCGGCAGCAGCCGGCAAAAAAAAGTGGGCAACATAGTGTATGCACTTCTCTTTCTTATACATCCGCTTTAGATATGCATTTTTATATATAAATACGCAGCCTTGTATATACACTTCTAACAACAAAATACACACATAAAGATATACATAAAAAAATATACAACGTCCGGCAAGCATATGCACTTTGTGAAATTAAATATATACGAAAGGGTATACATAAAAAAAGAATGTGCATGCAAGGGTATCCAGGCATAAAGAAATATACAGCCAAGCATATACAGCAAAAAAGAAGAAAAAAAAGAATGCACAAACAAGCATATGCACGGAAATAAAGTTAGCGGCAGTTGATGCAGTTGCGTTCCGAAAGCAAGGCGATATGTACACATAAAGATACGCATAAAAAGAAAAAGAAAAGAAAGATGTACAGATAAAGATATACAAAAAAAAGAAAAGGAATTGAAAAAGGGGATATAAAGTAAAAAAGAAAAAAATGTGAGTAGGGGAAAGAAAGCAGAAGTTGGAGGTGTACAGTAGGGATGATGTAGCCCGGAGGCGCCGTCAGGCGGCGGAGGGCATCTGGGCACCGAAGACGAAGAAGTAAGGCTGCCAGCGGCAGAAAAGACGCAGGATTTTTTCTCACCGTGAGAAAAGCGGTGAGAAAAGCGGTAAGAAATCCGTTTTTTGTACCTCGTAAATTCCGGCATATTGAAATCGCAAAAAAACAAAAGAAGAAAGGAAAGAGTAATATGGAAAGAAGAGAGAAAAGAATGAGGGTAACAGGCAAACACATCTTATTAAAAGGAATCCTTGGGGTGTATTCCATGTATGCATTCGCAGTTCTTGTGATGAGGCTGATGTCATACAGACCGTTGCCGTTGCCACTGCTGTGGATTGGCGAGGCAGGTTTTGCCGTCTTCCTGATGCTGCTTCCGAATGCAGTAGACGCTGAGGACCCAAAGAAAGATGAAATCTTTTTCGGGTCAATGCTGCTGCTGTTCGGAATACTGTTGGTGGTTGGGGCAGCAGGGGTTTTCTGACGCTTGAGGGACAGGCTTTTTGTCTGTCTCTTTTTTTTGTTTTTCTGTTTCGTGCATATTGGATATGAAACATAGAAATATAACAAAGAAAGGAAAAACAAAATGGAAAAAATTACGGAGCAGGAAGCAGCAGGAGACGTCTGGATTGATAAAAATGGGGTACTGTTTTTGATGAGAGGCGATGCCTGTATGGATATTCAGGTAAAACCGCAGGTGGAAGAGGTTGACTTTGGAGACATGGAACATATATATCTGAAGAATCTTGACAACGAAACACCGTTTCCGAATGTTAAGAGACTGAAAATTGGCGGAGACGTAGTCAAAACTATACAGATTTCAAATACTATGTTTCCGAATGTCCGAGAAATCATATCTACAAACCCGAAATATCCATCCGGGTCAATGTTGATAGAAAAAGCGGGAAATGATAATATGCACCTGCTTAATGCTTTTTGTCTGAATGAGGATGAGCCGCTGGATTTAAGTGGCATCGTTGCAATCAGTAATGATGCACTGGTTGGCTGCAAGTCAGACGAGGTCCTTAATACGGAAGATGTTATCTGGGTTTCAACAGATGCTTTTAAGGCATCCAGCATGGTATGTATGAAAAAGCCTTTTGTGGATGGCGTGCGGATGGTCGGCTCTATCGCGTGTGATTTTGATGCGGATACGAAAAAGTATATCATCCCGGAAGATGCAACAACAATGGCGACGTTCTATGACTTTAATAGAGACGCAACTATGATTATAAAGAGAAATTGCTCTTTCTTCGCTAACACGCCTTATTCTCCGCCGAATCATCTGATTTTTACAAATACAGACCATATGGATGAACAAGACCTGAGGTATCTGAAAAAATATGATGCGGAAATCAGAAATGACCATCCGGAATATACAATCATAGATGATGTTGTATACACAAAAGACATGAGCCGAGTAGTTATGTGCTTTGCGCGTAAGGCTGGCGATGCAGTAATAGAAGACGGCGTTAAGGAAATCGAAAGAAGTGCATTTTCAAGCTGCTATTCAATCAATTCTGTATGGCTCCCGGATTCTGTTGAAAAAATAGACGAATTTGCCTTCAACGATTGCGTAAATCTTTGTTTCATACACTTTGGAAAAAACGTAAAGCAGATTGGACGAAATTGCTTTAATGGCGACAGGCGCCTTACTGAGATGGAACTCCCGGGAACAATAAAAGAGTTAACCAGTTATTCTATTGCATGTTGTGGAACGGATTCATTAAAAATAAACGAAGGGACACAATCCATACACGCGGACACGTTTTTTGGTACTTCCATAGAAAAACTCTTTCTTCCATCATCACTGAAATCGTTCTGCGGACTTGGTGAAGGGGAAATACGTGCACAAGAGATTATCCTTGCGACTGAGGACATTCCGAAAGATGTTGTTATAAATACAACCGCAACAAAGATAATAACACCATCCCGGGTAATCTGGCTTCCGTTCAGAGAATATATGACGCAGCCGGCAAAAAGGAAAGCCAATCATCTTGTTAATTCACAGAGAACAGGAGAAATAGAACCTCTTTACAAATTCTGCGATGGAAATGCTCAATATAAGCGATATTTTGCGTTTCACGAGTATGCTATCTCACAACAGGAAGAAACAAAAGCATACTTAAAAAGAGCAGGAAAGAACCTGGCTGAAGACTTTATTAAAGAAGGAAAAGAAAATGACCTTGCAAAATTAATGCAATACGATATTTTGTCAATTAATGTACTGAATCAAATACAGAAGGCTCTGGAGAAAACGGACTGTGAAAGATTTGCTGTTGCAAAAGCGTATATCTTAAACAAGGTTGGACAGACCAAAAGTAAAAATAAACTGACTCTTTAAGATTACAGCCGCCTGAAAATTTCAGGCGGCGTTTTTTTTGTGCGCATTCAAATTCCGGCATATTGTAAATGAACAATGAAACATCCAAAAAAGAACCGGAGGTTAAATATGAACTTTTATACAGCAGATTTACATTTTGGACAGGAATCACTGCTTGCAACTGGCAAATGGAAAGAACGGCCATTCTCTACTTTGGAAGAAATGCATAAAAACCAGATTAAAAAATGGAACAAAAAAGTCACGAACGGAGACGACGTTTATATCCTCGGAGATGTAGGTTCAAGAGGCTATCACAATATGCATCCGGAACTGCTGGCGCAGTTAAAAGGGCGGAAGCACCTTATCCTTGGAAATCATGACGATGTCAGTGACCTGAGGGTGCGGCAGCAGTTTGTTGAGATTGTGCAAATGAAAAAACTAATTGACCCGTGCCACGGCCGAAACCAGAAACTGCTTCTGACGCATTGTCCGTATATGATGTGGGAGGGCCAGCACAAGGGAACTATTATGCTTTACGGCCATTTACATAACACCAGAGAGGAAGCCCTGTTCCAAAAATATCTGAAAGAGTACAATCAGGACAGGAGGCCAAAAGAAGAGAAAAAAGAAACTCCCTGCCAGGCTTTCAGCGTATGCCAGTGCTTGTGGGATTTTGAACCTGTGACACTGGAAGAAATCCTGGAAAGAGCAGAAAGGGGTGGAGGAAGCCCTGTATACCGATAAGCGAAAGATAAGAGGTGTCTTTGAGAAAATGTGTTTTGGGTACTGTATCGCGACTTTCCTGATTGCCTTTCTGGCGTTTGCCGGGTGGACAATCCCGGTATGGATTCAGGCGGTAGAGTTTTCTATGTTCCTGGTCGAATCCCTGCTGACGGTGCATTACGGATTTGGTAGGATACTGAATGCGATGATGGTTTTGTGTGGATTTTTGCTGATAGCGATTTTCTAAAAACAGGCAGCGATTTGTGCTGCCTGTTTTTTTTGTGTAGTCAAAAAGTCAGCATATTGTATACAACTTGAAATAAGAAGGGAGAAAATAATATGAACGACAAAAACAAATCTCTCTGGGATGAGATGGTCTCAGAAGTCAAAAAAGAGTTTACGCCGGAAGAGGTACAGAAGATGAAAAAGCAGAAAACGAAAGCGGCGTGGTGGTACCAGGTCGGTTTCTACTTGCTGCTGGCAATCGCTATTGCAGTTGGCATTATCAAATGCTGTATGCAGATTGCAATCCCTCTGTGGTGCCTATGGCCGGCAGAAGCCATTTATGTATTTTTTGCCGGACTTACGCCAAAAGCCGTACAGGCATGTGATGAAGAGAATCAGGAGGCGGCGGCAGAGTTTACATTTCTTGGTCTGACGGTGTTGATTGCGTTTATCGCTTTCGCAATCGTTTGACATATAAGACAGGTTTTCCTGTCTTTTTCTTTTGTCGGAATCCCGACATATCGCAAAATTTTCTGGTTTTTCTTTACTTATGCAATCCTGCATATTAGTTCTGAAACTTAATACAAAGAACAAAGAAAGGAATTAAAAAAATGGATAAAAAAATTGTTTTGCAGGATGGAGTGACTTTTTCTTATGATAATGATGGCGTCGTTCGGGATATGAGTATCCTTGATGGAGTTGAAGAAGTAGAATTATATATGGATGTTGCAATGGAGGATACGCGAAAATGTTTTCCGGACGTAAAAAAACTTATCGTAGGGAGTGGTGTCTCGATGATTGATATCCCAAATAGTCTATTTCCAAATGTAAGGTCTGTGGAATCAATGAGCACATGTTTTCAGTCTGGTCCATATCTTGTCCGAAAATTTGATTTAAAGAATACTTTTTATCGCGATGAAAATGACGTAATTGACCTGAAGAACGTCTATACCATTTCAGCATATGCTTTTAATGGCTGCAAAAGTCTGAAGATTAAAAATACAGATGCTCTTTCAAGTTGTATGTCTTATATGTCTATCAACAAAAACATTTTTGCTGATTCTGGTCTGATGGCACAGCCATTCGTTAATGGTGTGAAAATGGCTGGAAATATTGTAATTGCAATAGACGAAACTGCAGATGAAGTCGTGATACCGGATAAAAACCGCAATAGAATCATCTTTCTTTATGGTATTCCGTTGCATAAGATAAAGAAGATGGTGGTACATAATGAGTATACATTATCCTGTATATGCTATGAAAGCGGACTGCCTCAGAATGTAGTGTTTAAAACAAATGAATATGTGATTCCAGGAGATATTGTGGATTTAGCACATAAATCCAGCGGGGCATCATATGTACATCACTTCTCAATAGAGTCACCAGATTATAAAGAAGTTGACGGTATAATTTATACATCGGACATGCAATCCCTGGTAAGCTGTTCTATTGACGCAGACGATGTGACTATTCCGGAAGGGGTCACACAGATTGCTTGCCATGCATTTTTTAAGTCGCATCTGAAGTCAGTGAGGCTTCCGGACTCATTAAGCGATATACAGAAAGGTGCGTTTGAAGACTGCAAGATGTTAGAAAAGGTTGACTTCGGAAAAGGGCTTACGGACATTGGGATTGACGTATTTCGAGGATGTAAAAGCCTGAAATCTGTTGTTCTGCCACCGCAGATAAAACTAATCAAGCAAAATGCCTTTATGAATTCCGGTCTGGAGTCAATAGTATTAAACAATGGTCTGGAAGGCATCAATACTTGTGCTTTTTCTGGTACTGATATTAAAAGGCTGTGTCTACCTGAATCAATAAAAAATGTTGAGACATGGTTTGTAAATGATACCATAGAATCTGTGAGTTCGCCGATATTCCACAAAAGCATCGTTTCCTCTATCTCGGTTCAAGGGTATTACAGTAAGGTAACAGACTCATATGTAAAACTAGAGATTTCTGGAAAATATGCCTATCTGCCAAAATGCATCAAACCTGGTATGTATAGAGAAATGCAGTCAAGGGTCGAAGCATTTTTTACGGACCCGACTACGGAATTTTGTACGTTCTGGGATTGCGCTTATTCTGCAAAAGGGAAAGAAAATCTGGCTTTTTGGGAATATAAAGAATTTAATGATGCATACGCAAAGGCCTATATCAAAAAGAACTCAAAAAGATTCATAAAAAGGCTGCTGGATGAAGGAGATGAAAAGAGAGCTGTTGATTTTCTGAAAACGGGCTTCGTTTCCAAAGTCACATTAAAAACACTGCTTCCGATAGCAAAAGAAAAAGAGCAGACGACAGTACAGTCATACATCTTGGAGCAGATGAACTCAAAAGGAATCGCAAAAGAAAATCTTTATCTGTAACACAGATAGCAGCAGGCGAAAGTCTGCTGCTTCTTTTTTTTGCTGTGCAAAAATCCTGCATATTGCAAACGAAAATAAAAAAAGAGAGGAGCAAAAAAAATGGACAAAAATAAATGCTTAAACGGATGGGCATTTCGCTGGGCGGAGAAACAGGCGCAGAAAGGAAATATGAGCGTTCAGATGCGTGCTTTTTGCATAATGTTGGTAGAAATATACTCTATTTATACCAAAATAAGGCTTTCTCTGAAAATCGCGAGATTGGAACGCAAGGTGTACAAGATAGAAAAACGACAGGCAAAACTGGCTAAAAGAGACGAAAAACTGAAAGAAAAAAATGCAAAAGCAGAAAGTCAGCCGGATAATGTCGAATGCCAGTTTACGTCAGATGTGGATTTGCAAAAAAATCGGATGCTATTTACCTGGTGCAACAGGGCATTTATTGCTTTGGCCTTATATATACCGTTTTGTGAGGCCTTTGGGTTCACCCTTGGGAATCTCAGGTTTTGCATCATTAAATGTCTCTATTTTGTGTATGCCGTTCTGGTACTGATGTTCCCGCTGTGTGTAAGTAAAGAGACCGAAGAAAAAGATAAGATGTTTTATATTCTGGAAATCGGGGTTGGGCTTCTGTTTATTTCTTTGGAACTTGCAGTTGCATTGTTTTTTGCAATGTGAGTAAGACGTTGGCCGGCAAATGCTGGCCTTTTCTTTTTGGACTGAAATTCGACATACTTCTTGTAGACGAAAAAAATATGATAAAAAAAATAAGAAAGAAAGGAATAAAAAATGACAAAAGAAAAACAAAACAATATTCCAAAAGCGAAATATCCATGGGTTTGGGAATGCGAAAGCCGTACACTTATTTTTGGAGAACTGGCGATTGCTGCATTTCTGGCTTTTTTGCTAACTTCAGCACATGCTGCTCTGATACAAATGGAAGTATGCGTAGTACTTCTTCCGATTGTAATACATTTGCTGATGCGTGCTATGACGTTTGCCGGGCTGTATATCATTCTCCGGATAAAGACAACACCCGATGAGTTTTTGGTATATTGCAATCTTACAAGCAATGACGGTAAGAAGAGAATGATGGCCGCTGGTGTTAATGCCGATTTCATAGATAAGACAGACAAAAAACTGACGG
The DNA here is from genome assembly GCF_040910705.1 of Blautia sp. RTP21359st1_E11_RTP21359_211015. NCBI lineage: Bacteria > Bacillati > Bacillota > Clostridia > Lachnospirales > Lachnospiraceae > Blautia > Blautia sp. RTP21359st1_E11_RTP21359_211015. The sequence continues at coordinate 21,270 of NZ_JBDGAB010000044.1, read as the reverse complement.
ATGTGATTGAACGGCATTCTTTCTTTTCCATTGCTGACCGCAGGGTATTTCAGTATACCTGAAAATTAAATTCTGGATAAGACAGGCAAGACCGGCAGATGTCGCCGGTCTTTTTTTTTGTATAGCCGCTAAATCTGGCATATTGCTTTTGTAAAAAACAAAAAGAAAGGAGCAAAAAAATGCTGAAAGAAAAAACGATGTGTGTAGGGGATTTGGTAAGCAATCGGGAATTTGACGTTAATTGCAACTTCGACATCTACGATTGCACAAAGCCAGGAGCAGACTGGACTGATGGCGCAAAACGCATCTTTTCTACAATTGAAAATGGATGGGTTGAACCTCCCGATGACATTTTGAAAATGGCAATCCGGTATGTAACATTAGACTTCAGCCGATATACGATTGTTGTGGAAGCGGGGAGGGTGTCTTAATGTATGATGTTTTGGATGTTGCAAAATATGTTTTGTATTATGCAAGAAAGCATGACTACGGAATGTCGGTCCTGCAATTAATGAAGATTTTGTATTTTGTGCAGGCACAGTTTCTGGTAAGCAAAAAGAAGCGTGCCTTTCCAGATGATATCGTTGCTTTGGACTGGGGACCAATGGAAAGAAAAGTCTGGGCAAAATATGGCGTCTATGGAAACGCCAATATCCCAGTGCTTTTAGGCGCGAATTTCGCAGAAGAAGAAAAAATATATACAAATGTTGTTGCAAAGATATATGCGGAAGACGCATGGCTGATTGGCGTTATTGTAGATTTGTTGCTTGGATATAACAACACTGTTCTACTGGATGTGATTCGTAAGCAGACACCATTTAAAAATGCCAGGAAGAATTTCCCTGGGTTCGAAATTTCAGATAAAGATATGGTTGATTTTTTCTCGTAAGAAATCCGGCATATTAGTTCTGTACAGAAAAAGGAGTGATGTAGTATGTGCAGAAAAATAAACGATAGAGAATTTCAGGTACAGGACGATATTAACCAAGTAAACAAACTGCTGGCAAGCGAATTGCGAAGAGAAGGTTACCTGAACTTTAACAGCATTTCGGCTTTGTCTTTGGCAAAAATTGCATACGAAATGGAAAAACTAAACGCAACAAAAGAAGAAGAAAGCGAGGAATGATGTATGACAGCATACGAAAAATTTTGCAGAGAGGCGTATAATCTGCTTAAGAAAAATATAAAAGCAGATAATGGCGTTCCATCTGAAGAGGTTGAGAAATTCCTAAAAAAGGAACCTCACGATGCTGAATTCTACTTTTACTGTGGAGCGGCAGCATCCAATGTCGTAAACGACATCTCTCACAAGAACGGAAGTAGCAGACTTTTAAACGACGAGGTAGTCAATGGCCTGGTACTGTTTAAACTTCTTATCGGAATGTAATAGCAGGAGATACATATGGTATTAGCAGAAGAAGAAAAGGAAGTGGTCTATGTACCGGAAAAATGCTATTTTGATGGTAATTGGACAAAAAAGTCTGAAATAGACGTGAGAAATCAGACAATAAGGACAACCAGAAGAGAACTGGAAGAGACAGCGGGGATTCCGTATTGTACAAGAATTGATTATAACATGGAGTTCTGAACCGGCGGGCGTCTGCCCGCTTTTTTTATTGCTCGTAATTCCGCATATTATGGATAGATTAAACAAAGAAAGGAAGAAAAAATATGCAGAAAAATGTATATGCAGTGGAAGGAAAGCATCTTTCATACGATGCCTGGTATAGTGTTGTAGAATTGCGGGATATCCCGGATGAAGTTGATGAGATTCGTTTTTCAATGAGAAATTATGAACTTTCAGACATTAAAATGCCAAGGAAACAATATCCAAATGTAAAAATCATTCATATTGGAAGTGACGTTAAAAGATTGAATATTCCAAACTCTATGTTTCCAAATGTAGAACATGTGATATCTGAAGGAAATCCCATTTTTGAAAGTGGAAGCATGTTAATAACTAATGAGCGAGAAACTGGACTCAAGATGCGAATATTAAAGAATACCTTTTGCAAAAAGCCAGGAGATGTTATCGACTTAAAAGGTGTAGAGGCTATTGATGAATACGCTTTTGAAGGATGTATGTCAAAAAATATAATCAATGTACTTAATCTTCGCAACGCATGGCCAAACGCTTTCAAGGGATATCCATTTGCATTGTCAGATACGTGCAGCGATATTGATGAAAATGGCGTGTGTATGGTTGGAAACATAGTAATGAAGATTGATGATAACGCAGATATCGTAAAAATACCGCTAAGAACATCGGTCATCAACTCTGACATTGATTTTTCCGGTGTAAAATGTCTTTCTGTATACCTTGAACAACTGGAACGGTTGATGATATTGTCATGTGTGCAATCGCTCAATGCTCAAGCCCTGATGATTCAGTGCTCTGACGAAATCACAAGCCCATATGCAGTATCAAATATGCTTTCAAAATACAGAAAGTGGATTGATGCAGAAAGATATGAAGCACCAGAAGACAGCATGTCTCTTACAAGTAAAGATGGCATTTTGTATTCCAAAGATATGACAACATTGATTGCCTGCCCGACTAAACGAAAAGGCGCCATCGATATACCGGAAGGAGTTGAAAATATCGCCTCACAGGCTTTTGAAGGTACAGAAATTGCATCTGTTCGTCTTCCAGACACATTAAAATGGACAAGTGGAAACGACTTTGACAGATGCAACAATCTGGAACATATTGATTTTGGCCACGGTTTGAAATCAATAGACAGGATTGGTCGTTGTCTAAAGTTAAAAGAAGTAGAAATCCCTGGACAAGTAAGAACCATAAGCTGGGAGGCCTTCAAGACTTGTTATCACTTAAAACATATAACTTTAAACGAAGGATTACGAGCAATCAGAAGAGATGCATTCAGAGGATGCAGCGAATTGTCTGAAATCACGCTGCCGTCAACAGTAACGGAACTTGGATATTATAGCCTTTGGCATGTTAAAAAAATAATCCTGAAAGGACAAAATATCCCAAAAGGGCTGGTTTCATCAGTAGCAGAATCTGATATTACAAACTATGAAGACTATTCCGCGGCCCTCATCCTTGTTAAAACATCGGATATTTCGTTTTACATTCCAAAATATATCCGACAGGTGGACATAAATGAATTGGATAAATTAATGCAGAAGCCAGACTTCATTTATTCAGACCTTCCGTATTCGTTGTATAGATATGGAAAGACATATGAAATGAAAATGAAAACCGCTTTTGAGATGTATAAGATGAACCAGGACGAAAACCTGAAAAAATACATAAAAAGAACTGGAAAAAAGATTGCTGCGAACTTATTAAAAAACGAAGAGTATAAAGATTTTTCCGAGTTGCTGACTTGGGGGCTTGTGTCCAAACCGGCATTAAAAGAATTACTGGAAACCGTAAGGGAAACAGGACATCCGGAAGTGGAAGCATCCATCTTGGAGGCGATTGGACAACAGCATATAGCAAAAAACAAATTTTCACTGTAAAAAATGCAAAATTAGATGGCAGGCTGATAAAAGCCTGCTATTTTTTTGTAGATGAAAAATAGCATATTGTAAATGAAAAAATAAATGATGAAAGGAAAGGCAAATATGAAAACAGCAATAAAAAAAGAACACGCAGAACTGTTTGACGTGAAAACCATAGATGGTTACATCCTTGCAAAGAACGGCGTGAAATACTATACCACACCGCAGGGCGATTCGTTTATATGTACAGATATTGATGTACCTGAAAATGTTACCGAAGTAGCGTTTTCATTGTCAGCCAATATCAGGATTGACCGTAACATCGGAAAATCGTTCCCAAATGTAAAAACACTGATTATTGATTCCAATGTTGACAAGATATCAATCCCAAATGAATTGTTCCCGAATGTAAGAGAAGTTATATCATATAATGACAATTATTTTTCAGGTCCTGCGTTGATACACATAAATGAGTTTTGGGGAGACACTGTTTTATATAACTCGTTTTGCTTGCACAAGGATGAGACTCTTGACCTCTCGCGAGTAGAGCAAATCAATGATTATGCACTCTCTGGATGTATGACAAAGCAGATTATATGGTGCCGTTCATCGCTTAATATTCGCCCGCATGCTTTTGATGGCTCTGTCTTTGATAATATGCAGCCACAAAATGGAGTTGTGGTCGCCGACAATATCCTTATAGATATTGACCATGATGCGCAGGAGATAGAAATTCCGAGTTGCGTGTATAACATAGATTATTCACGCGTCCAGCTGGCTACCGTGCCAAAACTTATCATAAATAATCTTGAGGGTATGAAATGTATAGATTTATACGGCCTCTCTGGGATTGTCCGATTTACCAAAAGGGCAGATTTGTTTGATGATGAAGTCCCGTTCTGGCGAAAGGATGACTTTAAAAATACATACAGGATTGAGGTGGATGCAGACAATCAAAGGTATAAGAGCATTGATGGAATACTGTATTCAAGGGACGGGAAAAAGCTCCTCAAGTGTCCTGCAAAGAAGACAGGGGAAGTAATAATACCAAATGGAGTAATCGAAATCTGTGCACACGCATTCGGAAATTCTGAAATTGAATCTGTTATATTTCCAGATTCATTAAAAGTAATTGGAAGTTATGCTTTTAAGAATTGTTCATACCTGAAAAACGTAGATTTTGGAAATGGTATTACTCAAATCGGAGACTCTAACGAAAAAGACATCAGAAGTTTTGGTTATTTATTTGAGAATTGTGAGAGTCTTAAAGATGTAAACATTCCTGAACAGGTCGAAGTAATCGGCTATTCGGCTTTTAGCAAATCCGGAGTTGAAACCGTTGAACTACCCGCAGGCATAAAAAAGATTTGTGAATGTGCTTTTGACAGGTGCAATATCAGGAGAATATCGCTGCCAGCAGCTGTGGAATTAGGTAGAGATGCTATATCGGGAGTGTCAGAAATCCACGTAGAAGACGGAGAGCTTCTACCACACGGGATTATGCAAAGTATGTCAAAGTATAACGGACTTGCAAAATATATCACTCCTGATTCTAATTTAGTCGTCAAAATAACACAAGGCGATAAGACCACATACATGCCAAAGGATTTCTCAGGGATGCATATGACTATAAATGAGGAACAACCGTCTATGGATGATTTGCTCACATTTTTTCATAAAAATCATGTCAGGATTCTTAGGTTTCTGGTAAGAAGCAATGCGGCAGAAGATTTTTGTAACGCACTAAGCATTTCAGATTGTTCAAATGAAGAATTACTACGACTTTTAAGTGCAACGAATGATAAAGGCATGGTGATTAGGGCGTGCATATTAGACACATTGTCAGAAAAAAAAGAAAAGCGTGAGAAATTAAAACTGTAAGTAATGCAGCAGCAGGCCTTCGACTTGCTGCTTTTTCTTTTCCTCATTTCTCTGCATATTATTTTTGTATCTATAAACACAACAAAGAAAGGGAAAGATATGAGCGAAAAATACAAAAAAGTATACAAAAACGGAATCACTTATCATATGTCAGAAACCGGTGCGTGTAGGGATGTTGATGTGGAAGACTGGGTAGAAGAGGTATCGTTTGGAGAGGATGTCACTAAGATATGGTTGAGAAAAAACAGCAAAAAAAGATTTGAAAATGTAAAACAAATCCATATCGGAAAAAATGTCTATTCTATAGAGATGCCAAATACCGTATTTCCCAATGTCCGTGAGGTAACATCAGACAGGGAAAGGTTCCCTGCCGGACGTATGCTAACGGAAAGAGCATCTATTGGAAAAATTAACCTTAACAGGATAACTCTTCTGAACGCTTTCTGTCTGAAGCCAGAGGAGCCTTTGGACTTATCCGGAATCTGGGGAATCCGCACTGGGGCTTTGGTAGGCTGCTGCTCTGAAAAGGTCATTAATAGTGAACAGGTTGAAATGGTCAGAAAGTCCGACTTTTTGAATGAATCAAATATCTGTATTGAGGATAGGACCGCAACTTGCGGAGTAAAAATGGCAGGAAGTATCGTGGTTGATATTAACGACAGCAGAAATTATATAATGCCTGAAGATGCAACGTTAATCGCAGCAGATGTGATGTTTCCGAGGAGCAGTGTAATTGATGTGCGATGCAGCAATGAGTCATTTTTCCGGGCACAAAGCTCCAGGTTGTATCGTAGTTGCAGCCTGTTCTTGAATGGAGGAGGCCATTTTGATAAAGAGGAATTTACGTGTCTTCGCAGAAATCATGTTGAACTTGACCTGCAAAATGAGGAATATGCCAAAGTCGGAGATATCATATATTCAAAAGATATGACAGAACTGCTCTATTGCGATTATTCTTCGACCGGGAACTGCGAAACAGCAGGAAAAGTCATGATTCCAGATACAGTCAAAATAATAGCTGAAAGCGCTTTTGAGGACTGCAGGAAGATTACAGAAATAATTGTTCCGGATTCCGTGACAGAAATAGGACGTTATGCTTTCCGTTTCTGCGACGGAGTGGAAAAGATGACGCTGGGAAAACACATCAAGCATTTAGGGTATGAATGTTTTGAGTATATGAATTCGTTAACAGAGCTGGATATCCCTGGCAGTGTCACATGCATTGAGTCTATATGCAGTTCTTGCAAAAGTTTAGAGCATATCAAAATTAACGAAGGAACGCAATCTCTGCATTTTTCAAGGCCGTGGAGTATACGTCCTGATATTCTGGAAATACCTTCTACCATTAAGGCGTTTAATAAAAGGAGCCTTATTGGAATACAGACCGTTGTGTTGCATACAAATGAAATCCCGAAAGATTTACTGGCAGCAATGCATGATTACGAAGCACCTGCAGCGAATGGTAAATATAAGTATAGTTATTCATACGAAGAAACCACAATAAATGAAGTACTGTGTATAAAAACACCGAGGCGAAGGATTTACATTCCGGCTGAAGCAACAGATAGAAACTTTGACATCATGAACGACTTGTTAAATCGATACGGAGCATATGCACCGGCAAACTTCTTCCAGTATTGTAGGACAACTCGTCAGAAACTACCGCTTGCATTCATGGAATGGCAGGATGTGCATGAAACGCAGACCCAGAATTACATAAAAAGAAACCGAAAAAGACTAATACAGGACCTGATTGAAGAAAACATGGAAGACGGACTGGTCATGGCATTAAAAGATGGAATCTTTCAGGCAAATGAGATTAAGGATTACTACAGCATGATTGAAAATGCCGATATGCAGATTGCAAAAGCATATGCGCTGGATATAACAGGTGAAAACAGTAAGAAAAATGTATTCAGGCTTTAGAAAAATGAGCACCCGAAAAATAAGGGTGCTTATTTTTTGTGGACTTTGAGGGATTTTACAAATAATTTCTGGTCTAACCGCAAATTGCTTCTGACTGCAACATTAGGAAAGGATTTTTTGAGCATTCTTTTAACACGCAAAGTTTCTTTTCGGGCTTCTTTTTCCTCTTTTGGCAGATATTCCGGAAGTAAAATAATATTAAACCCGTTTATGTGTTGCAATTCCAGCCACGGGTAAAACGTATAGAGTTCTTCGTCCCAGGCAAACCGGATACAGATTCTGGAAAAATCAGGACCTTTTGCAGTAAGTTCTGCAATAGCCTTCAGGATATTTGCGTCCGTATATTCTTTTTTGCAGTTTGGCGGATAAGAAATATATTTCATGCAACAATTCCCTCCTACACAAAAATATAGCAAAAATGAGCACAAAAATCCAGCATACTAAACAAAGAAGAAAAAAGAAGACATAAAAATAAGGAAGAAGACCAGGCAGCGGCTTCGCCGCTGCCATTGTTATCACCGGTTAGCGTTTAGTCCTTGCACCCCAAATCTGTTTATCTTTTTGGTAAATCAGATTTACAGAATGTACGTTTTCATCGTCTTCCAGCATATACTCGCAGATGTATTCGGCATAAGTTACCGCGTTGGCAATACATTTTGCAGAGACCCGGATTGGCCTTTCTCCTGGAAAGAACTGGACGTATATAGGAATCATCTTTCCATTTGTGCTGAAAGATGCGATAACCGGAAGCGGAGTTAAATTGGAAATGATTTTAGACACCCTTTCTTGTTTTTTTTACTTCCATTTTACAGAACTTTTGTTTTGATTTCAACGGAGAACAGGGAATTCCCGGCCGATAATATCGTCCGCGGGTCAAGGATTCCGGTTCTAACTTCGCACACGGGTCTGAATCCCCGTTCGGAGTCTGGCTACGAGTCTAGTTTTGCTGGCGAGTTATCATTTTTAATCTGGTACCGAGCCGATACGGCGAGGCATCATTTTTAATCTGGTACCGACTCCGGCAAAGCCGGGGAGGTATCATATTCATTCTGGTACCGAGTCATGCAAAGCAGGCGAGGTATCAATAGTCTTTCGGTTTTTCGCAGAAAATAGTTTACAGTAATTATATTATGTAAATCATTGTTCCTTTTGTTTATTTTTTTGTATACAGAATATTCCGGCATACTGAAAAAAGAAAAACAAAGCGAAAGGAACGAAAAAAAATGGATAAAATCAAAGTCATACGCAAAAACGGAGTTACCTATTATCTCCGGCCATATAATACCATTAACACCGGCTTATGTTGTTGCGGAATTGAAATTGCTAATTGGGTAACAGAAATAAGATTTGACAACTCTATCATTGATGAGATATACGTAACGGAAAAACATAAGGGTACCGCAAAACCCGAAGTTATCCAGGATGTAAAAAAAGGATTTAAAAAATATGCAAAAGGAATTGTAGCAATCCAGATTCAAGAAATGGCAAATGGACGTAGATTTGAAAATGTCAAAAGACTGATAGTCGGAGAGTCCATAAAGAAGATTGTGATTGAAAATGAAATGTTCCCAAATGTCAGATACATAGAGTCGCATTCTGAAAATTTCTATTCCGGAAGCATGCTGATGGAGCGTACTTATCCAACAGGAGGTGAACTGCTCAATTCTTTTTGTCTTGGTCCTGATGAGCCTCTGGATTTAGATAAAGTTGTATGCATCTGGAAGGAGGGCGCATTAAGAGGCTGCCAGTCTCAGGAAATAAAAAATGCAGAAAACCTTTTAACAGCAAATGCAGAAACTTTCAGGAATTCGCTTATCAAGACAACTGACCGAATAAGAGAATGCGGCGTTACAATGATGGGACCAATCATAGTTGATGCAACGTATGAGCCAAAGGATAAGACTTATATCATGCCAGAGTATACCGCTGCGATTTGCCAGAACATTGCGTTTAATCCAGACACTACAATGGTGGTGCAGAACAATAATACGTTTCTGAGATATATGATTTACGGCGCAGTCGTAAAGAATGTATTTTTTGAGGATACATCGCATATTTCACTTGCAGATATTGAAAACATGAGAGGTATAAATATCGAATTTTCTAAAAAAAATCCAGAATATTCATCAAAAGACGGCCTCGTGTATTCAAAAGATATGAAAATGCTGATTTCATGCAGTCATAGTAAGAGTGGAAAGGTAGTCATTGCAGACGGAGTCGAAGAGATACGAGAAAATGCTTTCGCGTATCGTGATATGATTGAGTCTGTACATATTCCTGATAGCGTAGAGCGCATCGGGGACAATGCATTCACAAACTGCGATAATTTGAAAAGCGTAGTTTTTGGAAACAGTATCAAGTCAATTGGAGCATTTGCATTTTATTGTTGTTCCAATCTGAGACAGGTCGAATTTCCTGATTCCCTGAAAAGGATTGAGGCACGCGCTTTTGATGCCTGTAATGAATTAAGGCACCTGAAACTAAACGAAGGGTTAGAATATATTGGAGTGGGCGTTTTTGATGGAGGTAAGATAAGACACGCTAAACTTCCATCAAATACTAAAGTATCAAAGGGAAGCCTGAGCGGTATCCAACGCGTAGAACTACCTGATGAAAGGATACCAGGAAATATTACGTCTGCTATCATTGGAGGGTATCCACAGCTTTTTGATGATATGAAAAATATCCCATTACGTATGGACACGGCAACTGATGATGGCCTGGTCTATTGTTTAAAAACGCCAACACGAAAAATCGTGATACCTGTAACGCTTAAGTGCAGCGAAAATAAGCGCAGAAGATTTCAGGCAGAGTCCAGAAAGCTGGTAAATGGAGAACCACATAATTTCTTCAAGTGCTGTTCAACATTGCAGCAGCAGATTGCCATTGCTTATATGGAGTATGAAAACCAGCCGACAGAAGAGAGCAGAAAGTTTTTAAAAGGATATGGAAAAGAACTTACAAAAGTGATGCTGGAGCAGCATATGGAGAAAGAACTTACTGACTTAATAAGAAAGGACCTGTTTTCATGCGTGATGCTGGAAGAAATGTATTGCATTTCTTCAGATATGGGTGCAAATGTTGTAAGTGCTTATATTCTGAGTAAATTGGCAGGCGAAGATAAGAAAGAACTTGATTTTGCGATATAAAGATATCGGCAGGCTGCTTCAGCCTGCCTTTTTTGGTTGCGATTAGTTTACAATAAAATAATTATGTCAATTACCTGTCATTGTACATGCTTTCTTTCCAGCCATCGCGATGCGCTGCGGCTTGCCTGCGCTTGTCTTCTTCATAAATCTCAATGATTGGCTGGTCATGAAGTCTTGTCGTCTGCATGAAGCGTTGTACGTTTTGCAGTTCTTTCTCAAGCTTGGCGTTTTCTTTTGCTAACTGTTCGGCCTGTTCGCGGAGAGTTTGATTTTCTTTTGCGGTGTTACTGTGCTCAAAGTCTTTTATCATCTGTAAAAGTTCTTTTCTTTCTGCCCGCATGGCCTTTATGGATTTCAGCAGAGGCTTCACCTGCAGCCAGTCAGGCTCCCGCATAACGGTAAAGCCATTTGAAGTAGAAGTCTTTATATTGTCAATATCTTTTTCCGCTTTTTCGCCCATGCCGGCCATTTTTAAGATACGCTGTTTCCGCTCCAGTTCTTCTTCAGCGCGTGAGATTTCTTTGGTCAGGTAGTTGCATCTGTCGTTTAAGGTTTTCTTTTTTAGCTCTTTGACATTTCGTTCGTAGTCTACTGTGTCTTTTTTTACCATATTAAGCTGTACGCCCATCTGCGCAGATATATAATCCTGCAGCTCTATCTGGAATTTAGCCCCATAACAGTCTGACAGGGCTTCTTTTGCACATACCTTTTCATGTTCTTTATCTTTGTCTTTTACGATGGGAACGAAAGTAAAATGCATGTGTGGCACGTTTTCATCCATGTGTACATATGCTGAGACAATGTTTTCTTCGCCATGCTTATCCTTAAAAAAATCATAAGCATACTGAAAAAAATCGCGGCATTCGTCCATATCGTTTGGCACATAATAACTTTCGCCATCTGTGTCAACAACCTCATGACATAATTCCCTGGGCATTGTGACAGCCCAACTACAAACAGCCTTGACATCATCGCGCTTCATCATCTTTACGTTGTCCTGATGGGTGCGTTCTTTTACGAAATCATAATCAGATAAACCTGTATGCTGACCATATGCCATATTAAAGTTTAATTCGGTCCGGTCCTTATGGATATGCGAGCCGGAATTCTTCTGCGTGCGGCTGCAGTGAGCAAGCAGCCGCGGCGCTTCATTCATTCTAAATTTTGCAACTGATGCCATTGCTTTATCCTCCTGTTGATTATAAAAATAGAACAGCCGGCAGTGCCGGCTGGAATTTTCTTTGTCTGGTAATTGTTACCAGATATAATATGGAGGAAATAAAAGAAGATAAAAAAACCGTCGCAGCAATGCTGCGGCGGTATAACTGAAACTTAACTTTTTGTAATCTTGATTGGCCCTGCCTCCTCGTATTCAGCTGTAATGGTATTGAATTTCTCTTCATGGTCGGGGCCTTCGGCTTCTGCCATATACTGCTCCTTGGTAATATATGCAGCCTCAACCTCGATATGGTTAGTCTCTTCGCAGAATACAGCGACTTTCATCAGTAAAGACTTCAAGGTTTCTTCATCAAGAGGAACGGAGAAGTCTGTATCCATCTTAAAGTAAAATGCAACTTCAGGTTCGTCTACTTTCCAGAGCTTGATGTACAGCTGTAAATATCCAATAAGTTCCAGTTTTTTGATTTCTTTCATTTTTTTTCTCCCTTCTTTGTAAAAGAAACTTTTTATTCTTTTTTAATATGCGAAAAAAAAAGAGAAAAGAAAAAAACCGCAGGCTCTCTGCCTGCGGCGGGTGTGTATTGCTTTTTAGCAGTTGCTGAAATGCACTTTCTGGTTTTCGCTGCCTTCACCATTTACGGTATAATAAGCGGTCTGCTCAGCAATATTAAGATAAATAGTGATATCACCTTTCATTCCTTTGTCTGCGGCATCTTTTTTCACGGCCTTCTCAACTGCTGCCATGGATACGCTTGCTCCATTAACCTCAACCACAGTGTCAGCAATACGTGTCCTGACCGCTTTTGCTGCTGCCTTGACATGTTCTTTTGTTTCTTTTGCGGTTTCCGTTACTGTTTCTTTTACAGCTTCAGAGACAACAGATACAGCCTCCTTAACTTCCGGTTTGTTCATATGTTCTTCAATGTTTTCACCGGCTGCTTTTACGGCTGCTTCTGTCTTTTCTGCTACAGTTTTTGCGGCCTCCTCTGTTTTAGCGACGGCCTCAGTCGCCTTCTCAATCATTTTCTTTTTTGTGATTCTTTTACTTGCCATTTCTTTTAAATTCTCCTTATTTTTAATTTTCCAGCGTGATGCTGGTTTTTTAACCCAGTTAGTTGATGTATTCCACATTGAGTGTGCCTTTCCTGCGCATATTGACATTGAGAGTGTTGGCCGGGTCTGCAAGCCTCCGGTCGTCGTTAACAGAGAGCAGAACTGATTCCGAATGCCGGCTCAGGACAGTTTCTGTTGCCCGTGCAAGAAGTTCAGCAGCAGTTTCTGCATGTATTTCCTGGATTACCTGCTGATATTCAGCCTTAATACCATCAGGCTCGTTTGTGTCAACGTCTAAATTACATGTAGCCATTAACTTAGGCGCTGCTTCTGTATTGTCCACAAAATTAATTGTTAACGTCATATCTCTGACCTCCCTTTGTTTCTGCGCTTTTTTAAGCACATATATATTATGCCAAATTTTTCAAAAAAAAGAAAGGCTGAAAAAGAAAGGACGATAAGAAGAAAAATGGTCCGCAAAAAAAGATAAAAAATAAAAAAATCCTGCATATTGTACAATGAAAAGAATGCGTGAAAGGGTTCAAAAAAAATGGAAAAGCGGGAGCAAAGAGTACAAAAGATAATAGAGCTGCGAAAAGAAAAAGTAGAAAAGCAAAAAAGAAACATCTGGGGCATGGTCTTGATAACAGTCATTGTACTTCTTATGATATTCATCATGCTGTATCAAAAGAAGGAGATAGTTGACACGATGGCTTCTTATGATGTCCGCTATGAAACACTGCAGAAGTCTATTAAAGAAGAAAAGAAGCATGCAAAAGAGATTGAAAAAGAAAAAGAATACATGCAATCTGATGAGTATATTGCACAGGTGGCAAGGGAGAAGCTTGGACTGGTAAAAGATAATGAGATTGTATTCGAGGAAGAAGACTAGCACTTTGGTAAGAAGTGCTTTTTCTTTTTGTCTGATATCTGGCATGTTGAAAAATTTAGCCGTCGCATTCTCGTGACTTCAGTCGTGGGTTAGACGGCTTTTCTTTTTAAATACATAAAAATATCGTTTACAACTTTTTATTTCTCTACATTTCGGCGTAGAGATTTTTTTTATTTTCGTCAAAATTTTTTCGTAAAAAATCGCTTCGTTTTTAATTTTTTCGGCATATTAAATGTATAAGAAATTTACAGAAAGGAGGCGTACGATATGGCAAACTCAAACAGAAAGAAAGCCCGTAAATTACAGGCCGCGAAGAAGGCGAAAGCCGCCGAAAGAGAGAAAGCTGCTAAGAAGGTAAAACCTGCCGAAGAAAAACCGATAAAGTATACTGTCACAGCAGAACAGCAGGCTGACGGTACTTTTGAGTTTCGTGGAGGAAAAGGCGGGTTTAATATCATTAAGCAGAAAAATAAAGCATTAGAGCCTTACGGAAAATGCATACATAATTATGGTGTCCTTTTAGAGCTGATTCCGGGAGATAAACAGGCTGCGATTAACCAGCAGATTGGGAATGCCAGGGTTGTACATAATGATTACCTTTCTAAACGTGAGGAATACTACAAGAAAACCAAAAAGGCATTAACGGTTTCACAGTATAAAAAAGAATACCTTCCGGCATTAAAAAAAGAAAAGGAATATCTTAAGGATACAGACAAGTTTGTTTACGAAAATGCCTGCCGGAATGTAGATGACGCATACAACAGATTTTTTAAGGGGTTGTCTGGATTTCCGAAATATGATTCCAGAACGAAGCCAAACGGAAACAGCTTTACAACAAATTTCACAAACAATAACATCGAGCTGAAAATGATTGGCGGCATCCCACATGTTAAGCTTCCAAAAATTGGAAATATCAGGTTTATCCTTCCGAAAGGAAAGACATTGACGGATATCCAGCCGCACGGCGTATCAATCAAAGCTGCAACGGTAAGTAAGGAATCAGACGGTTCATACCGTATTTCACTCAGGATGGAAAGTGTGATTGATAAGCCTGTATTTCCAACATTTATCAACTCCAGCGAGATAGTCTCTGTTGACCTTGGCCTGAAAGACTTTGGCGTTTTTGGTAATCTTAAAGAAACCAACACAGTACCAAACCCAAGATGGATTCAGGTACACGCCAGACGGCTCCGCAGATTTCAGAAGAGTCTTTCCAGAAAGCAGTACGACAAGAAAACACATACTGGTTCCAGGAACTGGGAGAAGGCGCGTCTGAAGGTTGCAAAGGAGCAGCGTAAGATTGCGGACCAGAGAAGGGATTTCCACCATAAACTCTCAAGAGCGATTACAGATAATTGCGTTGCATTCATATGTGAAGACCTTGCGGTCAAGAACATGATGAAGAACCGCCATCTGTCAAAGTCAATCGCGTCTGTCGGCTGGTATCAATTTTTAAAAATGGTGCAGTATAAGATGGAGTGTGCTGGTAAGTATTTCAGAAAAATCAGCAGATGGTATCCATCATCACAGACCTGCGGGTGCTGCGGGTATAAAAATACAGATGTTAAGGATTTGAGTGTGAGAAAATGGAAATGCCCGAAGTGTGGAGCCTGGCACGACCGTGATGTCAACGCACAGCAGAATATATATAAGATTGGGGCGAAGATGCTCCAGGACGAAGGGATACAGGTTATCGGTCTCACTGCAACAAACAAATCAGTAAACTGATTCTTCAGAAATAACTGTTAACCAAGTAACGGGTAAAACCGGTCACATATAAACAAGCGCTCCGGAAACGGGAATAACCAGATAACGAAGCAGCGGTACCTCGGGGAAGCGTGGAAGCCGTGGTGAGAGTCCACTTAAAAAGCCTGCACCGCAGTAGGACTGTCAGCGTAAGGATGCTGACAGAGAGTCTGAGTAAGACACGGCCGGAAGGCAATGCATCGGACAGATGAAGCAGGAAAGAAGATAGAAGGGAAGGCGTAACCGGGTCGCAAGACTGAAAAAGCCTGACGGACTATCGGAAGCCCGTGACTTCAGTCATGGGTTCTTCACATTTTGTCAAATAAATTTCCAGAAGGCATGGTCGGTGCAATCGTAACGACGAGTCCTGTTTACAATGACATTGGTATATTGCAGGTAAAAACGCCTGATAGTCTGTATTTTCTTCCGCCGGCTATGACCAAAGCGAATATATCACGTTTGGAGGATGATATCTGCTTGAGCGGGCCCGATGCGCTGCTTTCTTCATATAAGTATGCACTTACATGGGATGTAAAAATAGATATAGCCTTTGCGATATACGAGGAACATAAAACTGCAGAAACTGCACGATACTTAGCCAAAAATGCTAAAAAAATAGCAAAAAAGGCGATGGAAACGAATGATTTGGAGATGCTGACAAAATTACTTGAGTACGATGTTTTCTCTAAGAAATCGATAAGGTTTATCTACGACCTGATTTCTGATGACGATAATGAAAAAATGGTAACTACAAAAGCATATGCGTTGGAGAAAATGCAGAGAAGAGCAAATAAGAACAACTTTTCATTATGACAAAATAAGAGAGAAGGAGGCATGGAAAAACGCTGTGCCTCTTTTTTTTGTGGAGCGGCGTGAAGAGTGAATATTCCGAACTTTCTAGATTTTATATTTTACAGCGCCGTTTTTAATTCACATAATATTATTATTGTAAACTTTCGGTAAGCAAATCCGCAAATTTTTTCTGCAATAGCAAAATCTATCATACTGAAAATAGAAATATACAAAGAAAGGAATAAAGATATGGGTACAGAAAAATTGCATAAATTATGTTATCAGCCCGGGGTTGTCATGTATGTTGATGATTACAATATTTGTCGTGATATGGAAGTAAGCCCGGACGTTTCTGTTTTACACATAGGAGAACAGAAAAAACCTTCCAAAACAGACCCACCGCTGTTGTTTAGCTTGGACAAAAGAAAAAACTATGTGTTTCCAGGCATAAAAGAATTGGTTATTGAAGAAGGCTCTTGTGGGGTATTTGTCGCGAACACGATGTTTCCCAATGTAAAACGTGTGACATCACATAACCAAAAATATTTATCAAGTGATAGAATGCTTATAACAATCCGCGACGATACAAAACGAATGCTGCTGCATGTGTTTGATTTAGAGTCTACAGCGCAGATTGATTTAAGGTGGATATCGCAGATAGGCACAAAAGCGTTTGAAGGATGCAAAAGCGCTCGCCTGGTAAATTGTGACTGCGTTGAGTGCTGTCATGAGGATGCGTTTTTCGGTTCTGAATTTACGGAGACAGCGACGTATGACGGTGGCTTAAAGATGGCCGGCGGAATCATAATTGATGTTGACGAAACAGCGGAAGAAATCGTATTTCCGGATGATAAAAAGATATTTGCAATACAGGCAGGCCTGGATTTCGCCAAAGCAAAAAGGCTGGTTTTAAAAGATGTAGGGTTGATTCCAATGCTTTCCCGCCATCATTTGCCAGAAACTCTGGTTATTGATGACCCGAATTTCAGGAATCTTGATAAATTATCGCCAATAGAACTTAATGTATCGATAAAACGGATAGAAACAACTGATAGAGTAAAACATTTTTCTTCGTACGACGGAATCCTTTACAACAAGACCCAGATAGAACTGTTGCTCTGTCCGAAAGGCCGAAGCGGCGAAACGGTAATTCCGGAAGGCGTCAGGACGATAAGGCAGCAGGCATTCAGACGTAGCCATATAGTTTCTGTAAAAATGCCAGATTCACTGAGGACGATTGAAGACCAGGCTTTTGAATACTGTAAGCAGTTGAAGCACGTTGATTTTGGACATGGTTTAAAACGTATTGGCTCCAGCTTTTATTCTAATGTATTTGCTCATTCAGGTCTTGAAGAGGTCGTGATTCCTCAACAGGTAACAGAAATAGGCTACGCTGCATTTTATGACTGTTCTTTGAAAAAGGTAACTCTAAGTGAAGGCCTCGTTGCTATCGGAGAGGATGTTTTTGCCATAAATAAACTGGAAGAGATAACAATTCCGGAAAGTGTATCATCTATAGGAGAAAGCGCCTTGCGCCGGATTCCAAAAGTATATACCAAAAGATATATTGATGGCCTGGCGTCTGCGATTACGGAACCAAAAGTATTCGCTGAAAATTCGTATTGCGTAGAGCTTAACATTGCAGAACATGAATTTATTGTCCCAGCACATGTGATATCGATTGAAACTGTAGAGACCATGATTCTTAAAGCATTGGATGGAGAAGAAGATAAAGGCAATACACTTTATGCTTGTTCCATATCCATATCTGAAAGGCAGGATACTGCAGTCAGTGCATATAAAAAAACGCAAGACCATAAATTAAAAGAATATTTAAAAAGGTCCGGAAAAGGAATCGCTTTCAGACTGTTAAGAGGGGGTAAAGCGAAAGATTTAATCGGGTTTATCCAGCTTGATGTATTATCCAAAAAAGCCTTAAGTGAATTACTGGAAAAGGCTGCAGACAGACCAGAGATTACGGCTTATATCGTGCAGATGATGCAGAGCAAAAAGAAAACAAATTTGGAGTTATAGGAAAGGAATTTGAAAAATGGAAGAAAATATATTTTTCAAAGAAATCGACGGTATTACATATACTTCAGATATGCGCGTGATTACTGGATGTAAGAAAGATATCGAAGGGCATATTATAATTCCGGAAGGTGTTGAAATTATTAAAGCAGAAGCATTTAGGTCATGCGAATCTATTACATCTATAATCCTTCCTGATTCGTTGAAAACAATAGAATGGAGAGCATTTGTGGATTGCCGTAATCTACAACACATTGATTTTGGGAATGGAATCCAGCAAATTGAATGTCTTGGCCTATCAAATGACATTTTTGACGGATGCAAAAACCTTCATTCAGTAATAATCCCGTCACAAGTTAAATATATCGGAGATGCTGTTTTTTATAAAACCGGATTAAATACGATACAGTTAAATGAAGGACTGGAAAATATTGGAAATATGGTTTTTGGGAATTGCCAAATGTTAACTCATCTTATTCTTCCTGCATCATTAAAGCACTTTGGGTTTCATAGGTCTAACCATTTCGCAAACATTACACTGAAAACGATACCTGTTGATTTTATTTTGAAAATCACGGATACGTCTTATCGTTATCACTATCCTGAGTATAGAATTATCACATTAACTATTGGCGATAGAAAGGTTTTCATTCCAAATATGATGGATGAATACGATAGGTCCAAAGTCAATGCAAAAATAAACGAAGAGGGCGTAACTGATAACCTTATGTACAGCATGTATAAGTACGCTCCATCTGAGGCTATTCGTACTGAAATCGGATATCACATCTATAATGAAGCATTAAAGCAAAATAATGTTGATAAAATCGATGAGGGATTCAGGTTAAAATTAAAACAAAGGGCTACTGGCATGATTTTTCATTTGTTAGACCAAGACAGACTTGAAGAAGCCATAATGATTATTAATCTTGGCTTTTTATCAGAGTCTATGATTAGAGGTTTTCTAAAAAAGACAGATAATCCTGCGGTGAGAGCGTATTTACTTGAGAATCTACATAAATTGGATGGCGATGGGAAGCAAATGCAACTTTAAATAAAAAAACATAAAACTTAGACCGACAAAAAGTCGTCCGCGGGTCAAATGTTTCGGTTTTAACTTCACACGCGGGTCTGAATCCCCGTTCGTGCACTGCACTCAGCCTTACGGCTTCGCTTGTCAGCCTCTGCGAGGCTTGGTTACGAGCCGGAACGGCGAGTTATCAAAAAGTCGCACACGATATTTTTATTTATTATGCGCTTTCATCTCGGATATAGAATAACCGAGGATTCCCGCTTTAAATCCTAAAAGAATACTATGTGTCACATATTAAAGATAAGATGTTTGAATATCAGCTGATTAAATAGTTCGTTTTCCTGGTTCAGACAGACTTACGTTCACCGCGTCAGTTGCTGACGATTCTGACAAAGCCGGTAAATCAGCAGCTGCCGAGGAGGATGTACCAAGAAAATTTTTCAGACCGGCGCAGTTGTATTTTTTGTCGCGTCCTGTATAATATCTGGCAAACAGAAAAAATGGAGACAAAAAAAATGCAGAAAATAATAGTCTGGGCAAAAAAGAGTAAAATAGAAATTGCACAATATATACAGAAAAGACAATATACAAAATTGCTGAATGAATACTGTAAAATCGCCGGATATTCAACAACAAAGGCTGCCGCAGTGTTTAAATGCTCCCGTCGGTCGATGCAACGGTATCTATCTGGGGAGCGCATGGTTCCAATGTACATTGTTAATCAGGTAATGAATGAAATGGGAACTACAAAAGAAGAGATATGTTGTGCCGCAGAGGCTGAAAAAGATACGGGAGAGAAATGTGATGTGAACTGCAAGATAGAAGGAGAATTTGATTCCGATGGGATGTTTGTCTGGTATGGAAACGCAAAAAAAATACTGTTTAATATTTTGTATGCTTATCGAACATTGATAAAAAAGCAATCACGGTTCCAAGCGGCATGCGAATTAGATATCCTGGAGAGCACGTTGTATGAATATGAATGTGGAAAAAGAAAGATACAACAGGCAGATATCATAAAAATCCTGAATGGATATAATATGCGTCTGGAAGAGTTATTCCCGTCGTTAGTATCGTATGATGGCAGAAAGACTTTTTTGCCTTTAAATCCTGTGATGAGTCTAAATTTGGATGGAAAAGACTACGATTTGTTGGAAGATGAATTGTACGTGGCAGACGATGGCGGCATAGTTGATTCCTGGCCGGTTTTTCCAATCCAGAGGTATGATGTTGATGGCAGGCCATTGTTAAAATATATGCCAGATGAATTAACAATAGATGAATATGCAAATTCCGATGAATTAATCTTTATTAAAGATGATTTTACTTATTACGAAAAAGATATTGATGGTCTAAAGCTGCCGCCAAATTACCTTCCATTTTTCGGAAAAGATATCGTAAAAAATAAACAGAAAAATTCACAAACAGGAAGACATGTAAAATTTGTTACTCAACCTGAATTTTTGACAGACTATAAAATATCTTTAAAATCTACGACACGCAAAATAACATTTTCTCTTCATGATTACGTTTTTTCTAACAGTCCATGGTATGCTATGCTTCGTGATGAAGAATATTTTCAGAAAGGCGAGCTAAAGTTTATAGGGGAAAAAATTCCAGAAAATGAATGTATCGTATGGCCAGATGGGCAATATGTACGAATATTGGAATTGTATATTGCAAAATATCCATATCAATACAAATATCTTAAACACGCTTTTGTCTGTAATGGGCCATATCTTAATTGGACTATATATGAGGCAAAAGAATAGCAACAGCGCCTTTGGCGCTGTTTTTTTTGTATTTTTCCTGTCGGTGTGCTGTTTTTTTGTAAGGTAGAACAAAAAACAAAAGGCGAGGATTTCATCCTCGCCTAATTACTTGCATTAGAACGCAACTTTTTCTCCAGTGTCACAATACACTAAAGCATTTTTCTTTACAGAATAAATTGTTTTTCTTGGTTCTTTATGCGCCATATCTACTGTGATAATATGACCATATTTTTCAATCTGCATTTCTTCTATTTTTTGTTTGAGCTCATCTTTAGACAGATTACATGGAATAGAAGTTTGCTCATCAAGATACTCATAACCCATAATTTATACCTCCTTGAAGAT
>NZ_JBDGAB010000043.1:0-31436 GCF_040910705.1 Blautia sp. RTP21359st1_E11_RTP21359_211015 | reverse complement strand
GTGGTAACACATGGAGCTGACTGTTACTAATCGGGTGAGGGCTTGACCAAGAAACGCAGGTTAAGAATTGATTCAAAAAAGATTAACGATCATCAACAGAACATGTATGTAGTTTTGAATATACAATCGTAAAAAGTGGCTTAAACAGCCACTTTTTTTGTGCTATAATAAAGAAATATTTTATCATCAATTTCCCTGTCAACTGAAAAAAGTTTCCCTATCTACAGCCCATAGTAAAACGAAAGGATTTATTTATGAAAACACTATATGTATCAGATCTCGACGGAACTCTTTTACGAAAAAATGAAACTTTATCTTCATATACAATAAAAATAATCAATGCTTTAACTTCTTCAGGCATGTTATTTTCCTATGCAACAGCTCGTTCCTTAAATACGGCAAAAAAAGTAACTGAAGGCCTTAACACACACTTTCCTCTTATTATATATAATGGGGCATTTGTGAAAGATAATATAACAGAGGAAATCCTTATTGCCAATTATTTTGAAGAGGATATATATGAGGTATTGAGGGATCTTTTTGCGCATGAAATATATCCGATCATATATTCATATCAGAATAATATTGAAAAGTTTTCTTATATAGCAGCAAAGGCAACAAGTGGAATGCAGGCATTTTTAAACAGCCGGAAGGGCGACAAACGTACGAATATTGTAACTACAGAGTCTGAATTGATGTATGGAGATCTTTTTTATATCACCTGCATTGATAAGCCGGAGAAGCTTGAACCATTTTATCATAAATATAAAAATAAATATCATGTTGTTTATCAGAAGGACATCTACACAGGAGAGCAGTGGCTGGAGATCATGCCGCAAAAAGCATCCAAAGCGCAGGCTGCTTTGCAGCTAAAACAAAAACTGGAATGTGACAGATTAGTTGTTTTTGGTGATGGAAAAAATGATATTGATATGTTTGAAATTGCGGATGAAGCTTATGCAGTGGAAAATGCAGTGAGTGAACTGAAAGCTGTGGCAACCGGGATCATCGGTTCCAATGAAAACGACGGAGTAGCGAAATATCTCCAGAAAATATCTATTTCCAAATCAACTGTTTTATGATATCATATAGCTTAACCTGCGGAAAATGGAGGTTATAAGACATGAATCATATTGAAGAAAAGATCATTCAGACTATAGATGAACACAGAGATGAGATCATAGCCTTTGCGAAGGATATCCAGAGCCATCCGGAGCCGGGATTTTATGAGGAGAGAACAGCCGCACACGTAGCGGCTTTTTTGCGTGGCCTGGGACTTCGTGTGCATGGAGGACTTGCACGCACAGGAGTCCGCGCTGAGTGGATGGAACAGGACGGACCGAACATTACGATTATCGGAGAACTTGACGCCATCGGATGTAAGTCGCATCCGATGGCTGATCCCGTTAATGGGACAGCACATGCATGCGGACACCACGCACAGATTGCAGCCATGATCGGCGCAGCATTGGCACTGACCAATGAGGAGGTTCAAGCCTCTCTGTCTGGGTCCGTATCTTTTTTTGCCGTTCCGGCGGAAGAATACATTGATGCAGATAAACGTGCACGGCTTCGTAAAGAAGGAATCGGCTTTCCTGCATCCGGAAAAAGCGAACTGATCCGTCTTGGAGAATTTGATCATTCAGACATTATTTTGACCACACATGTGCACATGATGCCGGTAGAAGAAGATTTTTACCTGGGGAATGCGGCCTGCAATGGATTTTCCGCAGAACGAGTGACAGTAAGAGGAAAAGCCGCACATGCAGCCATTGATCCATGGGATGGTGTCAATGCATTAAGTATTACTTCCAGTGCCATTCAGATGATGGGACTGATGCGGGAAACGTTCCGGGAGGAAGACCATGTGCGTCTTCACAACGTGATCCGAAAAGCCGGAGATGTGATCAATGCAGTTCCAGACGAAGCGGTGATCGAAACAAAAGTCCGTGCAGCGTCTCTGGATGCGATCCGGGCAACACAGGAAAAAATGGACCGTGCCTATGACGGAGCTGCCTATGCATTCGGTGGTACGATCGAAAGAGAACCGCTTCAGGGATATATGCCGATCCTGCACAGAGGTGCGGATAAAGTGATGGAAGAATCTGTAAAGCTTCTGGACGCTACGTACCGGTGCTCAAAGCCGGCAGATTTTAACAACGCCTGTACCGACGTAGGAGACCTGACCCATCTGTTTCCAGTGCTGAATTTTACATTCGGAGGATTTGCGGGAAAACTCCACGGAGCAGATTTTAAGATCATGGATGAAGAACTGGTATATATCAAACCAGCCAAGCTTCTGGCACTGACTACGTATCGTCTTCTCTGTGATCAGGCAAAAGAAGCAAAAAAAATCTGTCGGGAATTTAAACCTGTATTTAATAAAGAAACTTATTGTCAGTATATACGAGATAATTTTCATGAAAATGAGTAGTTAACCGAATCAGAGAAGTCCTATGAGGGTACAATAAGCAATCTTGAATCAGGAAATCCCATGCGGGGTACAATAAGCAATCTTGGATCAGGAGAATCCCCTGCGAGAGTACAATAAGCAATCTTATATCAGGAAAGTCCCATGCAGGGTGCGGATATCATAGCAAACAGAAGGAGAACTAAATGTCCGAAATTTCATTAGAACTGAAAAACATAAAAAAGAGCTTCCAGGAAGGTGAGGACGTCCTAGAAAGCATCTGTCTTACAGCAAAAAAAGGAGAATTTGTCACTCTGCTGGGGTCTTCCGGCTGTGGAAAAACCACCACACTGCGGATCATTGCAGGCCTGGAACAGCCAGATTCCGGCCAGGTTTTTCTGGATGGAAAGGATGTGACATCCCTGGAACCGAATCAGCGCAATGTGAACACAGTGTTCCAGAATTATGCACTTTTTCCACATATGAATGTAGCAGATAACATTGGATATGGGCTGAAATTGAAAAAAACATCGAAAGCGGAGATCAGCAGAAGAGTCAAAGAAATGCTGGAGCTTGTCCAGCTTCCGGGCTTTGAGAGGCGTAAGCCGTCAGAGCTTTCCGGCGGTCAGCGCCAGCGTGTGGCCATAGCCAGAGCACTTGTGAACAATCCGGAGGTACTTCTTCTGGACGAACCCCTTGGTGCGCTGGATCTGCAGCTGAGGCGTGCCATGCAGCACGAGCTGAAGCGCCTGCAGAAGAAGCTGGGGATCACCTTTATCTATATCACTCACGATCAGGAAGAAGCCATCAACATGTCTGATACGATCGCTGTGATGAACCACGGTCGCTTTGAGCAGATTGGGACGCCGGATGAGATCTATAATCATCCGAAGACCAGCTATGTGGCAACCTTTGTTGGAAATGCCAATATCCTGACCGGTATTGTGGAAAGCATTGCGGAAGAGGAGATTGACGGTACTTCCGCTCAGATCACCGTAAGAACTGATGCCGGAAAAGTAAAAGTATCAATGGACACCGTAGCTACATCTGACAGAGGATATTTCCCACAAAAAGGAGAAAAGGTTACCATCGCAGTAAGAAGCGAAAATATCCGGTTTGAGGAAAATAAAAAAAATGCACAACAAAGCACGCCGAATTGCACATCAGAAAACACAAAAAAGAGTGTACAGGAGCCCGCAGAAAAAAACACAGATGACAGCTGCGATGGCTTAACCGCCGAAGTTATTGAAAAAACCTTCGCCGGCGGCCAGCTCCGTGTTGTTTTGAAAACTTCGGAAGGTCAGGAAATCGTGGCAAGCCGTTACGGCATTGATACAAATGTCAGTGTAGGAGAAAAGGTGCGCTGCTGTTTTCTTCCTACAGATGCAGTGCTGGTAGATCGGGAAGAAAGATCAGAAGAAGTATTGCCGGATCAGTCAGGTCCCTGTGCAGGAGGTACCCATGCGTAAGCACAGAGCAGGCTCCGTATGGATGATCCTGCCGCTGTATCTTTTTACACTGATCTTCGTCGCACTGCCTCTTCTGTATGTAGCTGCACTGAGCTTTTCCACAGCAGACGGCGGCTACGGCGTGAATTGGAAATTTACTCTGGATAATTACAAGCAGATCCTGGAGCCTGTATACCTGCAGACCTTTACGGGATCCTTCCGCCTTGCGCTCACCAGCACTTTGATCATCTGTCTGGTGGGCTACCCCTTCGGATACTTTATGGCAAAGCTTTCTGAGGGCAAAAAGAAGCTGGCCATGCTTTTTCTGATGCTGCCTTTCTGGGTGAATTCCCTAATCCGTCTTTATGGCTGGATCATCATTCTCCAGAAAAAGGGCCTTCTGAATTATCTGCTGATGAAGCTTGGCATCATCCAGGAGCCCTTAAAAATCCTGTACAGCTATCCTGCGATCGTGATCGGTATGATCTATGTATTGCTGCCGTTTATGGCACTGTCCGTATATTCCAGTGCGGAAAAGCTGGACTGGTCCCTTGTGGAAGCTGCCAGAGACCTTGGAGCCAGCAAATGGAAGGCTTTCTGGAGCGTCACCTTTAAGCTGACTTTGCCGGGACTTCTTTCCGGAGTGATACTTACCTTTATTCCGTCTATGGGTCTGTTTTTTATTGCGGATATCCTGGGCGGAAACAAGATCGTACTTGTGGGAAGTCTGATCCAGGAGCAGATGACAAGAGGCAATAACTGGCCCTTTGCCGCAGCACTGGCTGTGGTACTGATGATACTGACAACTCTGATGATCGTATTATATCGGAAGCTTACCAATGTGAAGGAACTGGAGGGAATCGGATGAAAAAGAACTCAAAGCTTTCAGGACTGTACCTGGGGATCCTGTTTTTCCTTATGTATCTGCCCATTGGTGTGGTAGTGGTATTTTCGTTTAATGAAGCAAGACTTCCGGTGCGCTTTACCGGTTTTTCCCTGAAATGGTATCAGGAACTGTTTCAGGACAGGGATCTGATCCAGGCATTGAAAAACAGTCTGATCCTGGCGGTGTCCAGCTGTGGGGTATCAGCAGTGATCGGAACACTGGGGGCTGTAGGACTTTCCAGGATCCACTGGAAAACAAAAGGGGTGATGGAGTATATTTCCATTCTGCCTCTGATGATCCCAGAGATCATTCTGGGAATGGTACTGATGGCATTTTTCTATATGCTGAACCTGCCATTTGGAATGCTGACACTTCTGATCGGACACACGGTTTTCTGTGTGCCCTATATTTTGATGGAGGTAAAAGCAAGGCTTGTGGGAATGGATCCGTCCCTGGAAGAGGCAGCCAGAGATCTTGGTGCCGGTTCCTTTCGGGCCTTCTGGGACATTACCCTGCCGCTGATCATGCCGGCTGTTATATCCGGTTCTCTGCTGGCCTTTGCCATGTCCATGGACGATGTGGTGATCAGTATTTTTGTAACCGGGCCACGTGTATCCACGCTGCCGATAAAAGTTTACACACAGATGAAAACAGGCGTTACGCCGGAGATCAATGCACTTTGTACCATAATGCTGGGAGTGATCCTTCTGGTACTGGCAGTATATCTGATCGCAGGAAAACGCGGGAAGGGGAATATAAAAGATGAGCAACAAACTGATCGAGTTAAAAAATCTCACAAAAAACTTTGATGACCAGCAGGTGCTCCGGGGCATTAATCTGGACATTCACGAAAACGAATTCCTTACGCTTCTGGGACCCAGCGGCTGTGGAAAGACAACAACCTTAAGGATCATTGCCGGCTTTGAGGAGCCAAGCGGCGGAGAGGTACTGTTTAACGGAATTGAGATCTCCAAGCTGCCTCCATATAAAAGAGAGATCAACACTGTATTCCAGAAATATGCATTGTTTCCGCATCTCAATGTTATGGACAATATCGGTTTCGGCCTGAATCTGAAAAAGGTAGATAAATCTGTTATTGAGCAGAAGGTAAAAAGAATGCTGAAAATGGTAGGGCTGGAAGGCTTCGAAAAAAGAGATGTTACACTTCTTTCCGGTGGACAGCAGCAGCGAGTTGCCATTGCCAGAGCTCTTGTCAATGAGCCGAAGGTTCTTCTGCTGGATGAGCCACTCGGCGCACTGGATGCCAAGATCCGTAAGCAGATGCAGATCGAGCTGAAAAAGATCCAGAGAGAGGTAGGGATCACCTTTATCTATGTTACCCATGACCAGGAGGAGGCACTTTCCATGTCTGATACGGTAGTAGTCATGAACAACGGTGAGATCCAGCAGATTGGCAGCCCGACAGATATCTATAATGAGCCGGAGAACCGTTTTGTTGCCGGCTTTATCGGAGAGTCCAATATTATAGAAGGAACAATGATCAGGGATTTCCTTGTGGAGTTTGATGGCTTCCGTTTTGAATGTGTAGATAAGGGATTTGAGGACAACGAAGCCATTGAGGTTGTTCTTCGCCCGGAGGATCTGGATATTGTGGAACCGGATCAGGCCAAGATCAGAGGAACGGTACGGAACATTACGTTCAAGGGCGTGCATTATGAGATCCTGGTTGAGACGGAGCTTCGCACATACATGGTGCATACTACCGATTATGCAGAAGTGGGACGTGAAGTGGGACTGAAGTTTGGTCCTGAGGATATCCATGTTATGTGCAGAATGGGAGGATACTAATGAAACAGTTCAAGCATCTGATCAAGCCGTATATCATCTGGGCTTCGATCCTGATCGTGGTACCATTGATCCTGATCGTGCTTTATGCATTTACCTCAGATGGAAATGAAGTTCTGACCCTGCATTTTACATGGGCGAATTTTGCAAAATTTCTGGAAGCTACATATTTAAGTGTTATCCTGAAATCCTTCCGCCTGGGTATCCTGACCACACTGATCTGCCTGGTCTGCGGATATCCGCTGGCATACATTATCTCCAAATATTCCGAAAAGGTGCAGAGCTTTCTGATCCTTATGGTCACCATTCCCATGTGGATCAACATGCTTCTCCGTACCTATGCATGGATGAACATTCTTTCTGACAATGGTCTGGTGAACAACCTTCTGAAAATGCTGGGAATCTCACCGATCACCATGATGTATACAGATTTTTCCGTTATCGTGGGCCTTGTTTGTAACTTTATGCCCTTTATGATCATTCCGATCCATACATCCTTAAGTAAAATGGACAAGTCACTGATCGAAGCGGCCAACGACCTTGGTGCCAATCCATTCCAGACCTTCTGGAGGATCACCTGGAAGCTTTCCATGCCAGGTGTGGTCAATGGTATCATGATGGTATTCCTTCTGTCCATATCA
Source organism: Blautia sp. RTP21359st1_E11_RTP21359_211015 (assembly GCF_040910705.1). Taxonomy (NCBI): domain Bacteria; kingdom Bacillati; phylum Bacillota; class Clostridia; order Lachnospirales; family Lachnospiraceae; genus Blautia; species Blautia sp. RTP21359st1_E11_RTP21359_211015. The sequence continues at coordinate 24,245 of NZ_JBDGAB010000043.1, read as the reverse complement.
ACCTTCGTTATTCCGAAGCTTCTCGGCGGCGGCCAGTACATGCTGATCGGTAATCTCATTGAGTCACAGTTTATTTCTGTAGGTGACTGGAACTTCGGAAGTGCCATCTCTCTGATCCTAGCAGTGATCATCCTGATCTTTATGAGCCTGATGAAGAAGATGGATACCCAGGACGATTAAAGGAGGCAGGAGATGAAAAGAAAAAATACCATATTTTCAAAATTATATGTAGTGCTGTGTCTGGCATTTTTTTACCTGCCGATCCTTGTGACCATGATCTTTTCCTTTAACTCATCCAAGTCCCTGACCAGATTTACAGGATTTTCCCTGCGCTGGTACGGAGAGCTAATAAACAACATGGAGATCAGTAAGGCAGTTTATGTTTCAGTCACAGTGGCAATTCTGGCAACTGTTATTTCCACAGTGCTGGGAACCATCACAGCCATCGGACTTTCAAAATCCAGAAAGGTTCTGAAGGAGATGGTCCTTACCATCAATAACTTTCCAATTCTGAATCCGGAGATCGTAACCGCGATTGGTCTGATGCTGCTGTTTTCTTCGCTGGGAATGACGAAAGGCTATCTGACCATGCTGCTGGCACATATCGCATTCTGTACGCCCTATGTGATCACCAGTGTATATCCGAAGGTACGAAGCCTGGATCCGAACCTTGCCAATGCAGCCATGGATCTTGGTGCAACGCCATATCAGGCACTTACCAAGGTTATCGTGCCCATGATCAAAGAAGGGATTTTTGCGGGAGCGCTCCTGGCCTTTACCATGTCCTTTGACGATTTCGTAATTTCCTACTTTGTTTCCGGAAACGGAGTAAAAAATATATCCATTGTTGTATATAATATGACAAAGCGCATCAATCCCACCATCAACGCCCTTTCTACTATTGTGATCGTGGTCATTGTGCTGGTGCTTCTTTTTGCAAATCTGATCATGCCGAAGCTTCAGGCCTCCACCGTGAAAAAAATGGATCCGAAAAAAAGAAGGATCGTTGCGATTGTCACAGCTGCTGCGGTTGTTCTGGTATTGGGAAAGTGGACGATCGTAAGTCAGGGAAACCACGTGCTTCGTGTATATAATGCCGGAGAATATATGGACCTGAGTCTTCTGGACAAATTTGAGAAGCAGTATAACTGTACTGTTGTATATGAAACCTTCGAGTCCAATGAGATGATGTACACCAAGCTGGCCAGTGGTGAAACCTACGATGTTCTGGTTCCGTCAGATTATATGATCGAAAGACTGATCAAGGAGGAATATCTTCAGGCCCTTGACTGGAAAAAGATCCCAAACAGCAAAAATCTTCTTCCCGAGGTACAGAATAAGGACTATGATCCGGGAAATCGTTATTCCTGTCCGTATTTCTGGGGAACTGTAGGAATCCTTTATAATAAGAATGTAGTCTCTCAGGAGGATCTTGACAAAGAGGGCTGGAATATTCTCTGCGATGAAAAATATAAGGGAGATCTTTATATGTATGATTCCGAAAGGGATTCCTTTATGATTGCCCTGAAAGCGCTGGGGTATTCCATGAACACAAAAAATCTTGATGAGATCCAGCAGGCTTATGAGTGGCTGATCCGGCAGAGAGATACCATGGATCCGATCTATGCAGGTGATGATGTGATCGACAACATGATCTCAGGAAACAAGGCAATGGCGGTTGTTTATTCCGGAGATGCTTCCTATATCATCAGCGAAAATCCGGAGCTTGGCTATTATACTCCGCAGCAGGGAACCAATACCTGGTATGATGCCATGGTCATCACCAAGGACTGTAATGAAGTAGATCTGGCTCATGAGTTCATCAATTTTATGTTGGATGATGAAAATGCTCTTTCCAATACCGAAGAAGTAGGATATACTTCTACTGTAAAGAGTGCATTCGAGGAGATGAAGAACGGAACTTATGAGGGAATTTCTTCCTATATTCCGCAGATCGACAATCCAAAGAATGAGATCTTCGGATACCAGAAGCCAAAGATCAAGCAGAAATTCGCAGAGCTTTGGACAAAGGTAAAAGCAAAATAACAAGACGTCAGAGAGAGACATGAAGGAGGTTCTATGAAATCAAAAAAAGCAGCAGCGATCATGTTATGTGCGGTACTTGGAACATCTATGATAACAGGTGTCAGTGTCAGTGCAAAGGATAAGGATGAACTGGTACTTTATACATGGGACGGAATGTTTCCGCAGGAAGTGCTGGATGATTTTGAAAAAGAAACAGGGACCAAGGTGGTATATTCCAACTTTGATACCGATGAGACCATGCTTGAGAAGCTTTCCCAGGCAAAGGGCGGCGATTACGATGTGGTAATTGCAGATGATTACATTATCGACAGCGCGGTAAAAGAGGGACTTGTCCAGAAGATCGACAAGGATACCGTTTCCAATTTTAAGAACATCAACCCCCTTTATCAGGGACAGTTTTATGATCCGGATGACGAATATACAGTACCTTACGGAGCAGGAATCCCACTGATCGTTTATGATCCGGAGCAGGTAGATATCGACATTAAAGGATACAAGGATCTCTGGGATAAATCTCTGGAGGACAGCATTGCCATCGTAGGTAATTACCGCGTGATCTGTGGCATCACACAGCTTTCCATGGGAGAGAGCATGAACGAAGAAGATGTAGCCGTGATCGACAAGACCGGTGAGAAGCTGAAAGAGCTGGCACCGAACATTCGTATGATCCAGGATGACAATACACAGAATGCACTTCTCAACGGAGAGGCAAGTGTGGCATTTCTTTATACATCACAGGTAACACAGGCGCTGAAGGATAATCCGGATCTTAAGGTGGTTTATCCGGAGGAAGGTCTTGGATTTGGTATTATGGGAATGTTTGTGCCAAGTGAAGCACCGAATGCGAAGGCTGCCAATGAATTTATCAATTATATCCTGGAGCCGGAAGTATCTGCACAGTGCATCAACTATATCGGATACTACAATACAAACAAGGCAGCAGATGATCTGGTAGACGAGAGCCTGGTTGTTCCGGACAGCGTGACAAAGGGTGAGATCGTACAGAATGTAAGCCAGGAAGCAGAGCAGGAATACAATAAGATCTGGACAGAGTTTAAAGCTGCCTGCGATTAAGCAGACGGACCAGTAAGGGGGTTTTTCAGGTGGAGATATACAAAGGCACATCCGCTTTTTCCGGAATAGCCATTGGAAAAATACTGTATTACCACAGAGGCGAATATCAGATCCGTCAGTCCATGGTAGACAATGTAAAAAAGGAGCTGGATCGTCTGGATAATGCAAGAACAGCGGTAAAGAACCAGATCCAGCATATGTATAAAAACGGAGCACCCCTCCCCAAAGAGCAGGAGCTGACCTTGAAACGTCAGCTGAAGCTCTTAAGTGGCGGCAGCTTCCAGCGGGCCGTGGAAAGCATGATCACGACAGAAAAGGTCAGTGCAGCTTACGCAGTCCAGACAACCAGGGATGAGCTTGCAAATGTGTTCCGCAAGCTGGAGGACGAGGCTGTCAAAGAACAGATCGAAAATATCAGGGAGATCTCCGAGCTGCTGATCGGCGCCATGGGTGGCTCCCATGCACGGATCAATCTGGGAGATGAGCCGGTGATCCTTGCAGCAGAGCAGCTTTCCCCCAATGAACTTCTGGAGATGAACAAAGCCAGTCTTCTGGCGGTAGTCATGCATCAGGGGTCTGTTATTTCCCATGTATCGATCATGGCAAAATCCATGGAAGTTCCCACCCTGGTCGAGGTGGAGATACAGAAAGAATGGGATGGCCATATGGCTATTGTAGATGGGTATACAGGAACACTGTATATCGATCCGGAGCCGGAGCTTCTTAAGGAATATGAGATCCGTCATGCAGCAGATAAGGAAGAGCGGGAAGAACTTTTGAGACTTCGGAACCAGAAGGATATCACAGCCGATGGCAAGGAGATCAAGCTTCTGGCAAACATCGGAAATCTGGATGATCTGAATACGGTTCTTTATTACGGAGCAGCAGGTATCGGCCTTCTTCGAAGTGAATTCCAGTATCTCGGAAGAGAGAATTATCCAAGAGAGAATGAGCTGTTCCGTGCCTATAAAAAAGTAGCCGAGGATATGGATGAACGTCCGGCAGTGATCCGTACCGTGGACCTGGGGGCAGACCGTCAGGCAGAGTATATGGCAATTCCTGATGAGGTCAATCCTATGATGGGAAACCGCGGCATCCGCCTCTGCCTTGATCGCAAAAAAATGTTTAAAGCGCAGCTTCGGGCTATTTACCGTGCAAGTGCCTATGGAAATATCAACCTGATGTATCCGATGATCACGTCCGAGGATGAACTGGATGAGATCGAGAAGCTGATCCGTGAGGTAAAAAAGGGCCTGGATGAGAAGAACATTCCTTACAAAAACATCCGTACCGGAATTATGATCGAAACACCGGCAGCGGTCATGATCAGTGAAGAACTTGGAAAACGTGTGGATTTTCTGAGCCTAGGAACCAATGACCTGACCCAGTATACCCTGGCTATGGACCGGCAGAATCTTCTTTTGAAGGATAAATACAACGATCATCATCCAGCGCTTGTAAAGATGATCCGCATGGTAACAGAGGCAGGACATAAGTCAGGATGTGAAGTTTACATATGCGGAGAGCTGGCAGCAGATTCCAATCTTACAGAAGCTTTTATCCAGATGGGAGTGGACGGCCTTTCCGTTGTTCCTGCCTGTGTACTTCCAGTGCGAAAAGCGATCCGCAGCTCCTATGCGGATGAGGCAAACCGGCCGGAAGAAGCAGTAAAAGAGAAATAATATCCGGAAAAATAAAAATCCTGAGAATTTCTATGTTGATATCTGTTGATATCTCACATAGGATCCTCAGGATTTTTTTGACGGAATCTTTCACTCACGGCTTATTGCTGTTCTCAATTGAAGCAGTGCGTGGAAGCATATCTGTTCCGGTTAAAGTTATCGAAGTCCAAGCACCTGGGCGGTTTCCGAAATAAACTCCGGTGTGGTACCACAGCATCCGCCGATCACGGAAGCACCGTTGTCCACCAGCACCTTCATATAACCTGCAAAATCCGCAGGGGTCATGCTGTAAACTGCATTTCCAAGATCATCGATCTGAGGCATTCCCGCATTGGGTTTGGCGATGACCGGAATGGAAACGTTCTCTTTGATATTGCGGATAACCGATACCAGCTGATCCGGGCCAACCGAGCAGTTGATGCCGACAGCGTCTGCACCTGCAGCTTCCAGGGACATGGCAGCCTCTATGGCATTTCCGCCACTGAAGATACTTCCGTCTGCTTCTACAGTCACGGTACAGATGATAGGAAGCTCGCAGACACTCTGGCAGGCGTCTACAGCAGCCAGTGTCTCCTCGATATTGATCATGGTTTCCGCTACGATCAGGTCCACACCTGCATCACGGAGATAGCCGATCTGTTCCTGATAGACTTCGAAGGCTTTTTCGTAAGTCATGTCACCGGCCGGTGCCATCATCTTGCCTGTGGTGGTGATATCACCTGCTACGAAAACACCCTCCGGTGCAATCTCCTTTGAATAGCCGGCCAGGGTATGATTGATCTGTTCAATCTGATCCTCCAGTCCGTGCATAGTGAGGTTAATACGGTTTCCGCCGAAGGTAGGCGCATAGATGATATGGCTTCCCGCCTCGATATATGCCTTCTGCAGAGACTGGATCACATCCTTGTGCTCAAGCACCCAGCTCTCTGTGCAGACACCACGTGGCATGCCGGCCTTCATCAGGTTGGAGCCGGTAGCACCATCCAGCAGCAGGACATGATTTTCGGTCAGTTTCTGAAATTCCTGTTTTGTCATATGTTTATATCCTCCTTATGGCAGCCAATCACGGTTGGCAAAAAAATAGGGCTCCTCCTGTAACCGCTGCACTCATTGCCGTGGGTTTATTTTAACACAGGGAATAAAAATAATCTATCCTGTTTCTGGGCCGGGGAATAAAAAATAATAAAAATTAGGCAAATTGTACATATTTAACGGCTTTTCTGTCGAATAAAGAACTTGCGTATTAGAAAATGTGATTGTATAATAACCTATAGACATGCCCAAAGGGCAAGACTGTCATCAGATAGAACAAAAAGGTAAAGGTGAAAAGGAATTATGATTAAAGTTAAACTGAGCAACTGGAAGTCTGATCACCAGATGGATGAGGCTTATAAAGCTCTGCGAACAAATATCCAGTTCTGCGGAGCAGATAAGAAAGTGATCGCACTTACCAGCTGTACTCCTAATGAGGGAAAGAGCAGTGTGGCATTTAATCTTGCTGCCTCTCTTGCTGAGAGCGGCAAATCAGTGCTTCTGATCGATGCCGATCTGCGTAAATCCGTTTTGATGGGACGTGTGACAGTAGACCAGGAGGTAATGGGACTTGCTCATTATCTTTCCAAGCAGGCCAAGCTTTCTGACGTGATCTGTGCCACTACACTTCCGAAGTTCCATATTATCTTCTCCGGTATCGTACCTCCGAACCCGGCAGAGCTTCTCGGAAACAGACTCTTCAAGGATATGATCCGCGTGGTAAGAGATGTTTATGATTACGTTATTGTAGATACACCGCCGCTTGGACTGATCATCGACAGTGCTATCATAGCAGATTCCTGCGACGGATCTGTAATCGTCGTTGAATCCGGTACCATCAGCTACCGTTTTGTACAGGAAGTAAGAGATCAGCTTGCCAAGAGCAACTGCCCGATCCTAGGAACCATCCTGAACAAGGTGGACTACAGCAAGGCCGGCAATTACGGTCACTATGGCAAGTATGGTAAATACGGCAAGTACGGTAAGTATGGTTCCTACGGAGATTATGGTGAGAGCAGCAGTAAATAAAAAAACATTGACAACAGAAATGAGTGGGTTATTTTAATGAAGGGACTTTATGATATTCATTGTCATATCCTCCCCGGGGTGGATGACGGTGCAAGAAACATGGAAGAATCACTCTGGATGCTCAACAAGGAGTATCAGGAGGGCGTACGTCATGTGATCCTGACACCACATTTCCGGTACGATATGTTTGAGCCGCATATGAACATTGTGACAAGACAGTTCATGCAGCTGCGTAGAGCAGCCATGAATATTGGTGATGAAGGCATGAGACTTTATCTGGGCTGTGAACTCCATTCCAGTATGGATATGGTGGAATGCCTTAAGAAGGGACGGCGGCTTACCCTTGCAGGTTCCAGATATGTGCTTGTGGAATTCAGCAACGGAGATGAGAAAAATTATATTGAAGAACGGATCAGAAGTCTTCTGATGAATGGTTTTATCCCGATCATCGCTCATGTGGAACGTTATAAGGCTACCCGGAACGATATTGGATTTTTGACAGAGCTGAAGGATATGGGAGCACATATCCAGGTCAACGCAGATACCATCAGCGGTCAGGACGGATTCGGGGCAAAAACCTTTGCACGGAAAGTCATGAAGCATGGGCTTCTGGATTTTGTCGGTTCTGACGGACACCGTAAGACGGAGCGTATCCCGGAGATCGGCAAATGTGTCGCCAAAATGGAAAAAACAATGGGGAGCGAATATGTAAAGAAGATCTTTATCAAAAATCCCCGGAAAATCACAGGGTAATGGAGAAAAGAAATGGAAAATCAGACTGTTAACAACAACGACGAAGTAGAGATCGATCTTGGTGAGGTATTTCACCTGTTACTGAGCAAGCTGGGTGTTATCATTTTATCCGGTATTGTTTTCTGCCTGGCAGCTGTTATGGGAACCATGCTTCTGATCACACCGAAGTATGAATCCACAACCAAGATCGTGGTACTGTCCAAGCAGGACAGCAGCACACTGACCAATCAGGATATCCAGACAAGTACATCACTGACCAAGGACTATGCGGAGCTGATCAAGAGCCGTACAGTTACTGAGGGTGTGATCGCACAGCTGAAACTGGATATGACACATGAGAAGCTTCTTAAGAAGCTTTCCGTAGATACACCAACGGATACACGAGTAGTATCCATCACAGTTACAGATACCGATCCTTATACAGCGGCACAGATCGCAAACGCAGTAAGAGATATTGCTTCCAAGCATATCCAGCAGGTTATGGATATCAAGGCAGTAAATGTGGTAGAGACAGCAAACATCCCGGATGAGCCGTCAAGCCCAAGCGTACCGAAAAACGGTGTGATCGGCGGACTTCTGGGTATCCTTCTGGCAGCAGCCGTTGTGCTCATCGTATATCTGACAAACGATACTGTAAAGACACCGGAAGACGTAGAGAAATATCTTGGATTAAGCGTACTTGGTACAATCCCATACTCTTCCAAAATGGGCAAGAAATCCAAAAAGAAAAAGAAACGTCACGCATAAAAATAACAACAACGGATCAAAGTGTTGGGAAAGGCCGGGAGCAGCAAAAATATGAAGAAATTTTTTGTGTTTTTATTAGTGGTCATCTGCCTTGGTATGGGAGCCGGTGTAGTATACATGAAGAGCTCCGAGGATAATGAAGGACCGAAGATCACATTTGAAGAGGGAAAAGATACGAATTATACATCCGATATGACAGAAGAGGATCTTCTGAAGGATGTAAAGGCACAGGATGACAGAGATGGAGATGTTACAGAGTCTCTTACTGTAGAAACCATATATCCGAAGAATGACGGAAAACAGGTTTCTGTTATCTTTGTTGCAAAGGACAAAAACAACAATGTAACAAAAAAAGAATTTACCATGGAAGCTCAGGACGGCAGTGCCGAAAATCCGCAGCTGGGACTGATCGATAATGACGGTCTCACAGAGGATGGAGATTCCACAGACACCACAGAGCCTGCAGAAGAGACAGATATGCAGGATGGGACAGAAGCAGACAGCACAGATGCTGAAAGCGGAGATTCCGCAGAAGGAGAACTGACTCCGGAGGAACAGGCGCAGAAGACACAGGAAGACAAGATTGAGCAGCTTTCTCCGCAGGATCCGAAGATGTATCTGACTACCTATTACGTAGAGGTACCGGTAGGAACTACGCTGGATAAATTAAGCTATGTAAAGGATATCCAGGATGATACAGAGTCAACCAGTGATCTTTTCAAAAGGATCCAGATCACCGGTGATGTAAATACAGCTGCACCGGGAACTTACGAGCTTACATATTATGTAGTCGACAACAGTGGAAACAGCTCCAACGGAGCCGTACTTACCATTGTCGTGAAATAAATATCATCCCCTCTCTAGGTGCCTGAGATACCGGAGAGGGGATAAAAGCAACAAAAAATGTAAGCGAGGGAAGGCGTAGAAAAGAATATGTATCAAAAAGAAAACAGCAGCTGGGTAAAACATGCAGATTTTGCGATTTGCGATATGTTGTGTCTGCAGCTTGCGTTTGTACTTGCATACTGGATCCGAAACGGGATCGGTCAGCCATACGAGACAGAGCTGTATCGAAATGTGGCAGTGGTGATGTTTCTTATCCAGCTGATGGTCACATTTTTTAATGAAAGCTTCAGCGGAGTTCTGCGAAGAGGAATGCTGGTGGAACTGAAGAAAACCTTTGAACAGTGTACACTGGTCTGCCTTCTGGTCCTGGCATATATGTTTCTTTTAAGAATTGGAAACAATTATTCCAGAATGATCCTGCTGATCACCTATGTGCTTTATACCTGCTTCAGCTACTGCGGCAGACAGGCACTGAAGAAATTCCTGAAGGATCACAGATACGAAGAAAGCGAGAAGCGATCCCTGCTGATCGTTACAGTCAGTGAAAATGCAGACAATGTGGTGGAAACCATCCGCAAGAATAATTACGGAACCTATCATCTGGCAGGAATCGTCTTTATGGATTGTGACAAGAAGGGTGCATCCGTCTGTGGAGTACCGGTAGTAGCCGGGAGTGAGGATATGATCTCCTATATCCATAAGAACTGGATCGATGAAGTATTTTTTGCAGTGCCTAAGGAAATCCCGATCCCGGAGCAGATGATCAAGGATTGCTCTGCAATGGGAGTTGTCATCCATATGAGACTGGCAACTATGAAATCTCTTGGCAAGAACCAGGTGGTGGAGGAGCTTGGCGGATACACTGTGCTTTCCAGCAGTATCCACATTGTGACACCGCGCCAGATGTTTGTGAAACGAGCTATGGATATCGCAGGCGGTCTGGTAGGTTGTCTTTTTACAGGAATCGCAGCGATCTTTCTGGTTCCGGCCATCAAGATCAAATCTCCGGGTCCTGCATTTTTCTCACAGGTCCGCATGGGAAAGAACGGTCGTCCGTTCAAGATCTATAAATTCCGCTCCATGTATATGGATGCAGAAGAACGCAAAAAAGAACTGATGAAACAGAATAACATAAAAGATGGAATGATGTTCAAAATGGATGATGATCCACGAATCATCAAAGGAGTAGGACATTTTATCCGAAAGACATCCCTGGATGAATTTCCACAGTTCTGGAATATTCTGAAAGGAGATATGAGTCTTGTAGGAACCAGACCGCCGACAATGGATGAGTGGGAGAAGTATGAGCTTCACCATCGCAAACGTCTGGCCATCAAGCCGGGACTTACCGGTATGTGGCAGGTAAGCGGTCGAAGTGATATTACGGATTTCGAGGAAGTCGTAGAGCTTGATACAAAGTACATTGCCGAATGGTGTCTGAAGCTGGATATAGAGATCCTGTTTAAGACAGTTATGGTCGTTTTCCGCGGAAGCGGCGCAAAATGATCCATACATATTGAGATTCGAATATAATGACCCGGGCTGCGAAGATGCAGTCCGGGGATAAAAATAAATTAGATAAGTTATAAATATAAAAGAGGAAGTAAAAAATGCAGATTTTATTGATCATGCTGATCGTAGTACTTCTTGCGTTCTCGGTCCTGCTTCTGGCGCTGGCAAAACAAAGTCCCAGGGAAAAGCAGACAGAAGACAAAGAGCAGGAAGAATACATCAGGGATTATGCAGAAACAGTAAGACAGACCGGAGGAAGTATGAAGAAGTTAGAACATTGGAAAGTAATTGCGATATATCTGATCATCTATGACATGATAGCTGTTAATTTTTCTTATTTTATGGCGCTGCTGGTGAGATTCGATTTTCGGTATTCCTCGATCCCCACAGACTATTTTGTCGCGTGGAGGAGTTTTGCACCAATCTATACCATTATCATCCTGGCAGTGTTCGGATGCATGCATCTGTATAACAGTGTATGGCGTTTCGCAAGCTTCCATGAGCTGATCAAGATCACGGTAGCAACTGTGATCACTGGCGTTCTGCATATTGTGGGTATCACGATCTTCTGGGGACGGATGCCGGCTTCCTATTATCTGATCGGTATCATGTTGCAGTTTTTCCTGACTGTAGGCGTACGTTTCTCCTATCGTTTTGTACTTCTTGAGCGGAACCGCAGAGAAAAGAGCGAGCGTGCGGAGCGGAGCAAAAACGTGATGATCATCGGTGCAGGAGAAGCGGGAAGGACCATTGTCCGGGAGCTTCAGAATGCAAAGGAAACCAATTCCAGAGTACGCTGCCTGATCGATGACAATCCGAATAAATGGGGAAGATACATGGAAGGCGTTCCGGTGGTAGGCGGAAGAGACGATATTTTTCTCAATGTGGACAAGTATCATATCAATCAGATCCTTCTTGCGATCCCGACGGCAACACCGCATCAGAAGCGGGATATCCTGAACATTTGCAAGGAAACCGGCTGCGAGCTGAAGCAGCTTCCTGGTGTATATCAGCTTGTAAACGGAGAAGTATCCCTGAGCAAGATGAAAAAAGTAGCAGTGGAGGATCTTCTCGGACGAGACACCATCAAAGTCAACATGTCAGAGATCTTTCAGTATCTGAAGGGCAAAAGGATCCTGGTAACAGGAGGCGGCGGTTCCATCGGAAGCGAGCTCTGCCGTCAGATCGCAGGTCATGAGCCGGAGCTTCTGGTGATCTTCGATATTTATGAAAATAACGCTTACGACATTGAGCAGGAACTGAAGGCCAGTTATCCGAACCTGAACCTGAAGGTACTAATTGGCTCCGTCCGTGACAGCAAAAGGATCAACTGGGTATTTGAAACCTATAAGCCGGAAATCGTATATCATGCAGCCGCACATAAGCACGTGCCGCTGATGGAGAACAGCCCATGTGAGGCGATCAAGAACAATGTGGTAGGAACCTATAAGACTGCATATGCGGCAATGATGAACGGCTGCCAGCGATTTGTGCTGATCAGTACCGACAAGGCCGTAAACCCGACCAACATCATGGGCGCCAGCAAACGACTCTGCGAAATGGTAGTCCAGAGCATGAACATGGTTAGCCACAACGGACACACCGACTGGCTGCCACGACTTGGCGGACACAGAAAAGAAACCCTGGATGCACTTCACGACAACGAAGGCCAGGCATATGTAAGTGAGAACCATACATCGAAAGCAGGAACCGGCACAGAATTCGTAGCTGTACGATTCGGAAACGTTCTGGGCAGCAACGGAAGCGTGATCCCGCTGTTCAAGCGCCAGATCGAAAAAGGCGGTCCTGTCACCGTCACACATCCGGACATCATCCGTTACTTTATGACCATTCCGGAGGCCGTAAGCCTTGTCCTCCAGGCAGGAACCTACGCCAAAGGCGGCGAGATCTTCGTCCTGGACATGGGAGCCCCGGTAAAGATCGACACCCTTGCCCGAAACCTGATCAAGCTTTCCGGCTACACCCCGGACGTAGACATCAAAGTCACCTACACCGGTCTCCGCCCAGGCGAAAAGCTCTACGAAGAAAAGCTGATGGCCGAAGAAGGCATGGAGAAAACTCCAAACGACCTCATCCACATCGGCAAACCCATCGAAATGGACGTACAGGAATTCTTCAAACAGCTGGAAGTCCTGGCAGCATATGGCTACGCCAACAGCGAAAAGATCCGAGACATCGTAGCCGCGATCGTACCGACCTATCACTCTGCGGATTCCGACCTGAAGCTGCATAAGAAGGTGTATGAGGAGCTGATGAGTGAGGCGGCTGTGGCTGCGGAGAAGAATTGATAACTGATCAATAATTTATATATATACGAAAACGAAGGAGTGTTGAAAAAATGAAAATCCCATTTTCACCGCCAGATATTACAGAGGCAGAAATCGAACAGGTAGCAGAGGCTTTAAGATCCGGATGGATCACAACAGGCCCGAAAACAAAAGAACTGGAAAGAGAAGTTGCGGATTTATACGGTACCAATAGAGCTGTATGCCTGAATTCGCAGACTGCATGTGCGGAAATGACACTTCGTCTTCTGGGAATTCACGAAGGCGATGAAGTGATTACTTGCGCTTATACCTATACCGCAAGTGCATCGGTGGTGTGTCATGTCGGGGCAAAGCTGGTTCTTATTGATACACAGGAAGATTCTCTGGAAATGGATTATAACAAGCTGGCAGAAGCTATTACAGAAAAAACAAAAGTGATCATTCCGGTGGATCTTGGCGGAGTGCCATGCGACTATGACAGGATCTTCTCTATCGTAGAAGAGAAAAAGAAGCTTTTCCATCCAGCCAATAAGCTTCAGGAAGCAATCGGAAGAGTTATCGTAATGGCAGATGCAGCCCATGCATTTGGTGCGACCTGGCATGGAAAACCAGTGGGCAGCATTGCGGATTTTTCAAACTTCAGCTTCCATGCAGTGAAAAACTTTACGACAGCGGAAGGCGGCGCTGTGGCATGGAGAGATATCAAAGGAATTGATAATGAAGAAATCTATCATCAGTACCAGCTGTTATCACTTCATGGTCAGTCAAAGGATGCCCTTGCCAAAACACAGCTTGGCGCCTGGGAGTATGACATCATCGGACCTTGGTTTAAATGCAATATGACCGATGTAGTTGCCGGAATCGGACTGGCGCAGATGAAACGGTATAAAGGTCTCCTTGCACGAAGAAAAGAGATCATCAGCAGATATGATGCAGCATTTAAACCACTTGGCATCGAAGTACTGGATCATTACAACGAAGAGCATCAGTCCTCCGGACACCTGTACATCACCAGAATCCCGGGAATCAATCTGGAGCAGAGACACGAGATCATCGTCAAAATGGCAGAAAAAGGGGTTGCCTGCAACGTACATTACAAACCACTGCCAATGATGACTGCTTATAAAAATATGGGATTTGATATCAAGGATTACTCGAATGCTTATAAGCGATTTGAAAATGAGATCACATTGCCGTTGCATACGAAGTTGACGGATGAGGAAGTGGAGTATGTGTGTGAGATGTTTTGTGGGATTGTGAAGGAATATATTAAATGAAAAAAATCATGATTTTGGGAGCAAGTATATTACAGCTTCCAGCGATAAAAAAGGCAAAGGAAATGGGTCTGGAAGTTGTAGTTGTCGATATGAATCCGGACGCAGTAGGCTTTCAGACAGAAGGAATCGAAAAAGAAATCATAAGCACGATTGATATACCTGAGATAGTGAAAGCCGCAAAAAGACATGCTATTGATGGAATCATGACACTTGCTACGGATATGCCAATGAGAGCAGTAGCGGCAGTGGCAAAGGAAATGAATTTGATTGGAATCAGTGCAGATACAGCTGTGAAAGCAACAAATAAAGCAGAAATGCGGAAGGCACTGAAAAAAGCAGGTGTTCCAATTCCTGTATTTTACAAAGTATCTACTAAAGAAGAATATCTGGAAGCAGTAGGAAAAATAAAAGAAGCAGGTTATCGATGTATTATAAAACCGGCAGATAATTCGGGAAGCAGGGGAATCGATCTGCTTAAAGATTATGACAGTGAAACTGTGGAAAAGGCTTATAACTACAGTAAGGAATCTTCAAGGTCCGGAGATCTCATGGTTGAAGAGTATATGGAAGGATCAGAGGTAAGTGTAGAAACTTTAAGTGTCAACGGCGTATGCCATGTTATTCAGATTACAGATAAGCTGACAACAGATGCACCATATTTTGTAGAAATGGGACATTCACAGCCATCAGGTCATACAGAAGAAATAAAAAAGCAGATAGCGGAGGTGGCTATTGCAGCGAATCACGCAATTGGTATTTCAAATGGACCATCCCATACAGAAATCAAAATAACGAAGGATGGACCTAAAGTTGTAGAGCTTGGAGCGCGGCTGGGAGGAGATAATATTACGACTTATCTTACGCCTCTTTCCACAGGTGTAGATATGGTTGAAAGTTGTATACGAATTGCACTTGGTGAAACTGCAGACTTAGAGCCTAAATTTCATAAAGCATCTGCTATAAGATATTTTAGAGTTGAGCAAGGTTTCATCAGAGATATCAGGGGACTTGAAGAAGCCAGAAAGATTCCAGGTGTAAAACAGATTTATGTTGTACATGGGATCGGGGAAAAAATGAATGGCATAAAGAGTAGTGGAGATCGCAGCGGCTTTGTAATCGCTCAGGCAGATACAGCTGAAGAGGCTGTAGAAATATGTGAAAAAGCACTGGATTTAATAGAAATAGAAATGGAGTAAGGGAAGTATAAATTCATGTATGAAAGATACATAAAAAGATGTTTGGATGTTATATTTGCAGTCATTGCACTGCCAATCGTATTAGTAGTCTGTATTATTTTTGGGGCACTGATCTGGCTGGAGGACAGAGGAACAATTTTTTATCTGGCAAAGAGAAGGGGAAAAGACGGGACAATCTTTAATATGTATAAGCTTCGTTCCATGAAGGTAAATGCGCCAGATATTAGAAATAAGGATAATTCAACTTTTAACAGTGCAGATGATCCAAGAGTAACAAAAATCGGAAAGCTGATGAGAAAAATTTCAGTTGATGAGCTACCGCAGGTATTTAATATTCTGAAAGGAGACATGAGCTGGATCGGACCAAGGCCAGTAACAACAGACAGACCATTGTCTGAGTATGACCAGAAAAGAAAAGATCGTTTAAAAGTAAAACCAGGCATTACAGGGTATACACAGGCCTATTATCGAAATAATATTTCGCAGGAGGACAAACTGGCTTTGGATGCAAAATATGCACAAAAAGTAACATTTCTGGGAGATTTGAAGATTTTCTTTAAAACAATTGAAACTGTAGTATGCAGAAAAAATGTTTATACAAATTAGAAGGGAGAAGAAAAAATGGGTGTTGAAGGAAAAAGACTTTTAGTATTAGGTGCTGGAAGAGGACAGATCGGACTATATAAAGCAGCAAAAGAGATGGGAATCACAACAATTGCAGGAACCATGCCTGATAATAATCCTCCAGGAATTCCTCTGGCAGATGAAGTGTGCTTTATGAATATCGCAAATCCTGATGAGGTTGCTAAAAAAGCAGCGAAGCTTAAATTGGACGGAGTGGCTACTTGCTGTCTGGATACAGGGATTTCAGCTCTTGGAAAAACCTGTGATTCTTTAGGATTAACAGGACTTCCGGAAAAAGCAGCCATCATGTGTAATGATAAGTCAAAAATGAAAAAAGCATTTATGGAATACGGTGTAAGTACAGCACAGTATTTTGAAATTTCCAGTGAAGAGGAATTAAAAAATGCATTGGATAAAATTAAATTACCAGTGATCATTAAAGCAACGGATTTACAGGGAAGTAATGGAATTTACATAGCAAAAACAGAAAAAGATGCCTATGACGGATTTCATGCAGCAATGGGATTAACAAAAAGATCGTACTGTATTGTAGAAGAGTTCATAGAAGGATGGGAATTTGGTGCGCAGGCATTTGTATATAACAATGAGGTACTTTTTGTTATGCCACATGGTGACGAAACTTATATGAGCCATACGGCAGTACCGGTAGGCCATTATGTTCCGCTTGACTGTGATGAAGATGTTCACAAACAGACAGAAATAGCAGTAAAAAGCGCAATCAAGGCATTGGGATTAAATAACTGTGCAGTAAATGTGGATCTGATCCTCCGGGATAATAAAGTGTATGTCATTGAGCTTACCGGACGTGTAGGTGCAAACTGCCTTCCAGAGCTTGTGGAAATCAACTTTGGAATCGAATATTACAAAATGATCGCAGCAATGGCTGTTGGAGAAAATCCGTTGGAGTATTGGGAAAAGAAACGTGAGACTACAAAAGCCGGACTTGCAAAGATGATTTTGGAAACACATCAGGGAGGTATTCTTGACTATATAAAATCAAATAATAATGACAGTGAAGATGTTTTAGAAATAACATTTTTTAAACATGAAGGGGACAACATAAGAGTATTTGAAAATTCTAATGATTGTATAGGCCAAGTGATAGTACAGGGTAATAATCATGAAGAGTGTGAAATTACATTGAATAGTATACTGAAAAATATTGAAATGAAATTAAAATAGAGTATTTATAAAATTATGTATCAAATACAGGGAGTTTGAAAAGTTAGATATTATGAAAACATTGTGCATATTTGCAAATGAGTTTCCATATGGCAGTTGGGAAGCATATCTTGAAACAGAAGTGAAATTTTATTCAGAGTTCGATAAAGTATATATTTTTTCACTTCAATTAAGAAAAGAACATGCAAAAACAAAAAGATCACTTCCAGAAAATTTTGAAGTTATACCAATCTGGTATGCACCAAAATGGAAATATTTATTGAATTGTGTTCGTGTATTAGGCGATGTGAATTTGTATAAAGAATTGTTTTTGTTAGGAAAGAAAGGTCAATTAAAAATAGGACGTATAATAGATTTGTTTATTTATTTAAGCAGATCGAATTATGAAATGAGAAAAATCAAAAAAAGTGTAGAATTACAGAAATTGAAAAATGCAATTTTCTATTCGTACAGATTTGAGTATCAACCATATGTTGCTATGCTTTTGAGAAAAGAACTTAAAACAGATAATAAAATTATATCACGTGCACATCGCTACGATTTATATGAAGAATTTAGAAAAAATAAATATATACCATGTAGGGAGTTATTGATAAAGAACTTAGATGCTGTTTATCCATGCTCAGAAGATGGCACTTGCTATCTGCAAAGTAGATTTCCTAAATACAAAAATAAGATTAAAACAAGATTTCTAGGAACGTTAGGATGCGGACAAAAGAAATATAATAAAGAGGATGAATTAAGAATTGTCAGTTGTTCTAACGTAGTACCAGTTAAAAGATTAGATTTAATAGTGGAAACATTACAGCATATTTTGGATATCAATATTAAATGGACTCATTTTGGTGATGGGATTATGATGAATCAAATAAAAGAAATGTCAAGAGAATTGCCCGAGAATATTAAAATTGATTTCCGTGGAAATGTCAAGAATAGTGACTTATTGGAAGTATATAAAAATAATCAATTTGATCTTTTTTTGAATGTTAGTTTATCAGAAGGAATTCCAGTATCTATCATGGAAGCTTTATCATTTGGAATTCCCTGTATTGCTACAGATGTAGGCGGAACTAAAGAGATAGTTATAGATGGATATAATGGATGGTTGCTGAAAAAAGATTTTAAAGAAGAACAGTTAGTAAATATCATAAGAAATTATTGTAATTTGAATAATGAGCAAATTTTAAAATTGAGAGAATGTGCATATGAGTCTTGGAAAGAAAAATATAATGCGAAAAAAAACTACACAACTTTTGTAGACAAATTACAAAAAATATAATTTCTTAACTTATATTTTGTGGGAGTAAATAAAATAGAATGAATGAAGAATTAATTAGTATAATTGTGCCGGTTTATAATGTTGAAGCATATATCCATCAATGTATTAAAAGTATTATAGAGCAAAGTTATAAAAATTTAGAAATCATACTCGTTGATGATGGGAGTAAGGATAAAAGCGGAAAAATATGTGATGATTATGCAAGAAAAGATAAAAGAATAAAAGTTATACACAAGAAAAATGGTGGATTATCCGATTCAAGAAATGCAGGAATCACTGTTGCTACGGGTAAATATATAGCATTTGTGGATAGTGATGATTGGATAGAAAAAAACATGTATGAAAAAATGTACAATGAATGTGAAAAATTCGGAGCAGATATATGTATATGCGGATTTTTTAGAGAGTACAAAGATAAGACGATTTCTGAGTGTAATTTTGGAGAAAGAGTATATGATACAGAATCTGCACTTGAAGAGTTGATCAAAGGGCGAGTAATTAAAGATCATGCAGGGACTAAATTATATAAAAGATTTTTGTGGGATAATGTAGAATATCCTGTCGGAAAAGTGTATGAAGATATACGGACGACATATAAAATCATACAGAAATCAAAAATGGTATGTCTGTTACCAGATAGCATGTATCATTACAGGCAAAGAAAAGGGAGCATTGCAAGATCTGGATTTTCTGAACAGAAGATAGAATGGTTAGAAGCTGTTAAAGAAATGGAAGCAAATATAAAGAAAAATACTTCTGAATATGATGAAGTTTTATATAAAAGAATTATGGAAGTCGAATGTAGCCTATTGAGAGAGTATTTTTTGTATAGTACAGAAGAACAGCTTAAAAAAAATTATTTGTTAGGGAAAAAAATATATTTAGATATAAGAAAAAACAGAAGAATTTTCTGGAATAGAAATACAACAAAAGTATTTAAGTTAATTTCTTTGATGTCTTATTTTCCCATGGGAGTTACAGCGAAAATTTTTAAAAGTAATGCAATGAAACAGTATATTGAAAAAAAATATGTTTATTATGTATAATAAGGAGCAAGATTTTTGAAAAAAATATTATTTTGTATTGATTCATTAAAACCTGGTGGTGCTGAAATAATTATGTGCAATACTGTAAATGAATTAGTAAAAGATTCGAATTTGGACATTACAGTTCAGTTACTTCAAAAAGAACAAAAGTTGAATCTTGATGAAAAAGTAAAAGTTAATACATTTATGAATAATAATATCTTTTATAGAAGAATAATAAAATGGATGCCTGCATCTATTCTTCATAAATTGATTATAAAAGAAAAATATGATTATGAAATTGCATTTATGGAGGGTGCATCAACAAAAGTTATATCAGGATGTCATAATAAAAAGACAAAAACATATGCATGGATACATACAGATATGGAAAAGTACAGATGGTCACAAAGAAGTTATAGAAGTGTAAAAGAAGAAAAAAGAGCATATTCGAATATTGATAAAATATTTGCTGTTTCTTCAGATACAAGAGATATATTTGAAAAAAAATACAATAAGCCAGCAACATATGTGCAAAATATATTGAATGATAAGAAAATAAACATATGTGCTGATAAAGAGAAAAATATTTATGGTGATCATCAATTTCATATAGTATCTGTTGGTTCTATAAAACCTATAAAAGGATATGAACGGCTTATTAAAGTGCATAGAGCATTAAAAAATGAAGGCGTAAAATGTGTACATTACATTTTAGGTGATGGACCTTCTTATGCAGATTTAAAACAAAAAATTACAGAGAATGATTTAGAAGATAGGATTATATTGAAAGGATATATAGAGAATCCTTATCCGTGGATTAAAGAAGCAGATATGTTGGCGTGTGTTTCATATGCAGAAGGATATAGTAGTGTTGTATGCGAAGCGGTAATTTTGGGAGTTCCGGTTATTACAACAGAATGTTCAGGAATGAAAGATATTTTAGGTGATTCTGAATATGGATTAATTGTAAAAAATGATGATATTTCAATAATAAATGGGATAAAAAAAATGGTAACCAATAAAGAATTTTATCAAAAATATTTATTGAAAGTAAAAGAACGAAGAACAGAATTTAGTGTTGATAATGCTGTTAAACAATTGAAAACTAAATTGGAAATTTAGGAGAAAAAAGCATGAGTAGAAATGTTAGGTATCTTTTGTTAGTTTTTTTTAATTGTTTATGTATAGTGTTTTTTTTGATTTTTAATATAGATATGCTATTTGGAATTGCAATGTTATTATGGATTGATTTGATCGTTTATGCAGTTTCAAAATTTAATGAACGAAGTGTTTTTTTTGGCTTTTTAGTAACTTTTTTTATATTTCTTATGGGAAGACAAATGTTGGAAATCTTTGGATTGCATAAAATAGAAACAGATTTTCCTGACAGTGTTCAAAAAAAAACAGAAATAACGCTTCTATTAAGCTTAATGGGTCTGTTTGGGGGATATATTATAAGCGGATATATAAAGAACTCCAAAATGAAAATTAGAATCAAAAAGAAACAGAACAATGAGCAAACGTTGCTAGTTCCGTATATTAGAAAGGTTAGTAGTATACTTTTTCGGATTACATATATCTTTGCAATATTGAAAGTTTTAGAGTCCGCGATTTATGTTTCATATGCAGGATATTTATCAATGTATACGTCCTTTTCGAGTAACTTACCATATATTATACAAAAATTAGCCGAGTTATCACCTATATTAATGTTTACATATTTAGGAACACTACCATCCAAAAAAGAATGTCAATGTAATATAGTTTTATACATAATATATCTTTTATCAACTCTTGCAACAGGAAGACGATTTGAATGTATTGGTGGATTGCTATTGCTTGTTGTATATTATGCATTACGAAATGAAAATACAGATAATCAGAAAGAAAGATGGATTGATAAAAAAACAATATTGATTATAGGGATAGGCGCATTAGGCATTATTATTGTTGCCAATATTATTGGAACTTCCAGATATGGAACAGAATCTTATCAAAAAACTAACGGATATTTGCTTGATTTTATATATCAACAAGGTGTGAGTATTAATGTTATAAAGAGATATATTGAATATGGAGCAAATTTGCCAAAGGGAAAATTGTATTTTATAGGATCGACCTTATCTGTACTTGCAAGGAGTCCAATAGGAAGAATATTAAATATCGCGGTATATGGTGGAAATACAGTTGAAAATGCTATGAATGGATTTTCATTTGCACATGCTTTGTCATATTTAGTAATGGGAAAACAATACTTGAACGGTAATGGTATGGGATCTTCATATATAGCTGAAATTATGTATTCTTTTGGATATATGGGAGTATTCATTGCAAATATATTTTATGGTGTTTTTTTACGTAAATTTTTTAAACTTAAAAAAGATAAAGTTTGGATTAATACAATTATTATTATCATGATGAAATCATTGTTTTTTGCTCCAAGGGGATCGTTTGACGCCTTTTTTTCAGATCTGTTATCCGTTAATGTATGGTTGACGCTTATTTTTGTTTATTTGTTCTCTAGTATGATTTATAAAAATAAGAAAAAAACGTATGCTAAAAGAGGAAGAAACGTATGAAAGAAAAAAATATATATTTATTAAAAAATCTGATACTGTTTTTTTTAGCTAGTTTTCTTCCTAAAACAATTTCTTTTTTTTTGGTTCCATTATACACAAATTGTTTATCAACTACAGAATATGGGACAGCGGATTTATTGATTAATACAGTTTCATTATGTGTACCGATTTTAACTTTAGTGGTTCAAGATGCAGTAATGAAATTTACATTGGATAATCAGCATGATAAAAAAATTGTGTTTACAGTAGGAATTAAAATTACATGCATAGGTTTTCTTATATTATCTATCGGATGTACACTGTTAAAAACTATTGGAATATTAAAATTAGATTATTTTTATATTTTGTTTTTAGTCTCAAATTATTTAGTATCTGCTTTAGTTGAAATGATTTCTTATTTTTGCAGAGGAATAAATCAAATAGTAATTTTAACAGTTTCCAGTGTAGCACAAACAATGACAACTATAGTATCAAATTTGTTATTTTTGCTTGTATTAAAAAGTGGACTTAAGGGATACTTGTTTTCTATTTTACTAGGATATTGTGTTAACATATTAATTGTGTTTTTTGGAGCTGGCTTACATAAATATATTGATTTTAGACATAGAGATAAAAACTGGAAAAAGAAATGTTTATGTTTAGTGCTCCATTAATCGCAAGTTCATTATCTTGGTGGATAAATAACGCTTCAGATAAATATATATTGACATATATGTGTGGTTTATCTGTGGTTGGAATTTATTCTGTTGCATATAAGATTCCAACGATTTTATCTGTACTGGGAACGGTAATATCAAAAGCATTTACGATATCAGCGATAAAAGAAATTGACACAGATGATACAGATGGATTTTTAGGAAAAAGTTATTCTTTGATAAGTTATGTCATGACTGTAGGATGTGCTGTATTAATTTTATTAAATCCGTTTTTATCAAAATTGCTGTTTGCAAAAGATTTTTATATAGCATGGAAATTTGTTCCTCCACTTTTAATTGCGTTTTTGATGTCAGCAATTTCTGGAACGTGTCAAAGTATACTTACAGCAATTAATAAAACAACTATAATTTCTTTTACAGCAATTTTAGGAGCGTTTGTAAATGTTATTCTTAATATTATATTAATTCCTTTATATGAAGGATATGGTGCTGCGGTAGCAACTATGTTCAGCTTTTTCGTCTGTTGGATAGGAAGATATTTAGAGTTGAAGAAATATGTTAAATTCAAGAACAAAATTTCAAAGGAAATAATAGCTTATTCTTTGGTAAGTATAGAAATGATTTTAGCGTATGAAGAAAATAAATATATCTGGATGGAAAGCTTGATAGTTGTTTTGATTATAGTGTTGTATCATAAAGAAGAAATTTATTTTATTAAGAATATATTTACAAAGAAAAAATATGTTATGGAGAAGAAAAAGTGAAAAGATTGATAAGATACTTAAAGATGTTGTATATAGTATGTTGTAAAGGGGGATATGCCAGAGCAAAATTATTAAAAAAATGGGAATATTTTAAAAAGCAAGGTGAGAATTGTTTCTTTCAACCTTGGAATTTTGGATCAGAACCGTATTTAATTTCATTTGGAAATAATGTTCATATAGCAAGTGGTGTTACATTTGTAAACCACGATGTTACAGCTTATATGTTTCAAAATATGGATAATAAGAAATATAAAATGAGATATGGCGAGATTAAAATAGGAGATAATGTTTTTGTCGGGACTAATAGTACAATTTTATATGATGTCAAAATTGGTAATAACGTTATTATTGGAGCTGGGAGTTTGGTGAATAAATCAATTCCTGATGGTGTTATAGTAGGTGGAGTCCCTTGTAAAATAATAGGAAAGTTTGATGATTATAAAAAAAGAATAGAATTTATAGATAATATGTAAAAGATAAAATTTATCAAGAATATATGATGAGAAATGATACAAATTAATCATAATATTCAAAATACCCAGGAAGCCTCACGGAGACTATGAAGAAAAGTCTGTAAATAATAATCTTCTATGATAATGATTGAGCTGGAAGCGCTAAATTGGAGCTTCC
>NZ_JBDGAB010000042.1:0-32073 GCF_040910705.1 Blautia sp. RTP21359st1_E11_RTP21359_211015 | reverse complement strand
ACCTTGCATATTCCTGCAAGTATTCTTCGTATCCCATGCCATTCCGGATAAAATTAATGGCTGCATAAGGGGCCATAGTCTTTAAGATCCGAAGATGTGTCTCCATCGTTGTGATCCTGTCACACATCCAGTCCTTGTCTTTGTAAAACTCTCCCAATGCTTTAAAATCAATGTTTTTTTCTGTCAGAGCGTCTCTGGCTATGTATCGGTTTGGCCGGTTCATGATCTCCAGAAATGTACTGCGGCTCCGGTCTCCTTCTGCCATTTTCAAATAAGCGATCATATTCCGGCAGATCCAGTGTCGGAACAGGTTGGGCAGTTTTTCCTTCATAGTGAAAGGAACCCCATACTCCATCAACGCAGCGACCAGTCCTTCGGCTTCCTGATTAGTCCTGAAAAGCAGCGCTGTATCTTCAATATTATCCCCTTCTTCCATCCGATTCCGCAGCAGGCCTGCAACTGCCATATATTCGTCTCTGGGATTTCGAAATTCTTTTATCTGCACCGGCTCTCCCGGTTCATTTGGTGTGGAAAGTTTTTTCACATAACGGTTTTCATTATGATCGATCACCTTCATGGCTGTATCCAAGATATTTCCACTGCACCGGTAATTGATATTCAGGATCACCGTCTCCGCATTTTTAAAATCTTCCGGGAAATTCAGCATGATCTCCGGGCGAGCGCCACGGAAATGATAGATAGACTGATCATCATCTCCCACCACAAACAGATTGTTCTCCGGTGCTGCCAGCATCTTCACGATATCATACTGAAGATGATTGATATCCTGAAACTCATCCACCAGAATATAGTGAAACTTTTTCTGCCATGCAGACAGGATATCTTTTCGTTTTTTCAGAAGTTCATAACAGCTCAACAGCATATCATCAAAGTCAAGTTTTCTTCTTTCATTCAGGACTTTTCGATATCCCTGAAAGATCTGTCGGAACACTTCATCCGGGCAACAGGAAGAATAATAATGCTCCAGAGCGATCCTTCCACCCTTTACAACACTGATCTCCTTGGCAATATCTTCCACAAAATCCCCTTCCTGGGACTGTTCTGCAGCACAGTTTACCACCAGTTCTCTTAAGATCGCATATTTTTCTTCTTCTGACAGGATATTTCCTCCATTCAGACCATAAGCCTGTTTGAGGATCCCGTAAAACACTCCGTGAAAAGTCCCGAAAGTAACGCCGGTTCGCTGAACACCGGTAAATTTCAGAAACCGTTCTTTCATTTCCACTGCTGCTGCCCTGGAAAAAGTCACAACAAGAACAGAGGAAGCCGGTATCTTCCCTTCCTGGATCATATGTGCTGTTCTTTCTACTATGACGGAAGTTTTCCCCGAACCGGGGCCTGCCAGAACCATCATAGGTCCTGACAGGTGGGCGATCGCCCTTTTCTGAGATGGATTTCGTTTCATAACTGGATTATCGATCACACTCTTATTTATTTTCAAGCTTTTCGATTGCTGCATGTACACGTTTCAGTGTCTCTTCCTTGCCAATGATCTCCATGATCTCTGTTGCACCGGCCGGTGTCATCTGCTTGCCGGATACTGCTGTACGAAGCGGCCACATAACATAACCATTCTTATATCCGTGCTCCTTTACAAAAGCGCTTAAAGATGCATACAGCGGATCATTGGTATAATCCTCCTGTGCTTCCAGTACCGGAAGCACTTCCTTGAGAACTGCAAGAGAAGTCTCCTCTGTTGTTTTCATCTTTTTGTGGCGGTACATCGCACTGTCATACTCCGGAACTGCCTCAAAGAAATCTACAAGCTCCGGAATATCCGGGAATACTTCAATTCTGGTCTGAACCATTCCTGCGATCTTCTTAAGATCAAAGTCTTTTTTCAGAACTTCTTTCAGATACGGAAGTGCTCTCTCATAGAATGCCTCCGGATCCATCTTCTTGATATACTCACCATTCATCCATTTCAGCTTGGCAATGTCAAAAACTGCCGGTGATTTGTTGATATGATGATAATCAAATGCCTCCACAAGCTCCGGAAGAGAAAAGATCTCACGGTTGTCTGCCGGGCTCCATCCAAGGAGTGCAACATAGTTGATCACTGCCTCTGTCACAAATCCCTGATCGATCAGATCTTCATAGGAAGAATGTCCACATCTCTTGGAAAGCTTCTGATGTGTCTCGTCTGTGATCAGCGGACAGTGAACATAGGTCGGGATTTCCCATCCGAATGCCTCATAAATACGATTATACTTCGGTGAAGAGGAAAGGTATTCGTTACCTCTTACAACATGTGTGATTCCCATAAGGTGATCATCAATTACATTTGCGAAGTTGTAGGTCGGATAACCGTCAGATTTGATCAGGATCAGATCCTCCATCTCCTCATTGTTAACGGTGATATCTCCGTAAATAACATCATGAAATGTAGTGGTTCCCTCTGTTGGCATATTAAAGCGGATAACATGCGGCTCGCCTGCATCCAGACGGCGCTGAACCTCTTCCTTGGAAAGATGGAGACATCTCTTGTCATAAATAGAGATCTCCTTACCTGCAACCGTACGTTTCATGCTTTCCAGCTCTTCCTTGCCGCAGAAGCAGTAATATGCATCACCCTGCTCAATAAGCTGTTTGGCATATTTCAGATACATGCCTGTTGCCTGACGCTCACTCTGTACATACGGGCCAAATCCACCATCTTTGTCCGGTCCCTCATCATGGAGAAGTCCTGTTTTCTCAAGAGTACGGTAGATGATATCTACAGCTCCCTCCACATAACGTTCCTGGTCTGTATCTTCAATACGGAGGATAAAATCTCCGCCTTCATGTTTTGTGATCAAATAAGCATAAAGAGCTGTTCTTAAATTACCCACATGCATTCTTCCTGTAGGGCTCGGTGCAAATCTTGTTCTGATCTTTGTCATTTCTTTTCTCCTCGTTTTTGTTGTTTCTCTTTATAGGTGCTATTATATACCCAAATCCTTCAAAATGTCCATAGGTTTTCCGGCGGAATGCCCTGCCATCCCTCTCCCGTATCTTCGCATATACAGAAAAATCCTCTGAGACACCGTCGTCCCAGAGGATCCTTGATTCCTGTTTATGCTTCTACGCCTTTGTTCTTAAGATAATCGATCACATCTCCAACTGTGTTCAGATCTGTAAGCTCCTCTGCCGGGATCTCAACATTGTACTCATCCTCAAGAGCCATAACCAGCTCAAACAGGTCAAGAGAATCTGCTCCAAGATCATCCTTGAAAGATGTCTCCGGTGTAATTGTTGATGCCTCACAATTTAACTGCTCTGCAAGCATTTCTTTCATTTTTTCTAACATGTCTTTTTTCTCCTTTAATCATTACAGATCGAATCTGTTTCCTCTTTTTGAGCAAAGTATATAGTCTGCAAAAACAGTTGTCAAGAGGATTTTCCCAAAAAATGGCTCCAGAGCAAAAATATTTTGATTTTAAAACTATTTTACTCTTGAAATTTTATCTGACGGGCCACGCTGAGAGCTATTGCCATCTCCAGCATCAGGAACACAATGGACGTTCCTCCGTAACTGATAAAGGGCAAGGTGACACCTGTATTGGGCATCAGATTCAGTACAACGGCAATGTTAAGGATCACCTGCAGCGCAATATGTATAAAAATCCCGGTAACGATCAGTGAGCCAAACAGATCCGGTGCATTCTGCGCAATAAAAAACAACCTGTACAAAAGATATCCGAACAGGATCAGTACAAAAATCCCTCCGAAAATTCCAAGCTCCTCACAGATAATGGAAAAGATCATATCATTTTGTGCTTCCGGAACACTTCCAAGCTTCTGGATACTATTTCCAAGCCCGCGGCCAAAAAGCCCTCCGGAGCCAATGGCATACAATGCCTGCAGCGTCTGATAACCGCCTTCATCGGAATATTTCTCAGGCTGAAGCCATACAAGTACTCGCATAACACGGAAGCTGTCACTATTCTTGGTCGTCGCAACCAGAAAAAGTACTCCGATCACAATAAGGATCACTCCTGCCGCTGCCACAGCAATAAACGGACGCATATCCGGATGTGCCACAAACACCATTCCAACTGTTATTCCCAAAATGATCATGGCTGTACTCAGGTTATCTGTAAGTATATAAGCCGCAAGCGCAAGTCCTGCCCCCGGAAGTCCCAGGATCATACAGCTCTTTAAAGTTTTCACCTTTCGTCCCATTTTTCCGATCATGTAAGCCATCATGATAATAACCGCGATCTTTGCCAGCTCGGCAGGCTGAAAGTTGATCGGTCCGATATACAGCCATCTGGTAGCACCATGAGAGGAATGTCCCAGCGGAGTCCGCACAAGTCCCATAAGGATCAGCGAAGCCACATACAACGCAGTTGTAAAAGGAAGAAGGATATGATAATCCAGTATTTTTGAAATAAATAACGCTCCGATCAGACATGCTGCACTGATCAGTGCCTGTTTCTTAAAATAAAACATATCGTTGCCATAATTCACTTCTGCCATATATGAACTGGTGCTGTAAAGCATGACCAGTCCAAAGCACACCAGCAGTACAATAACAGCTACCAGATTATAATCATAATAATCAGATTTCTTATTCTGCTTTTTTCTGTTAAGCAGAGTTTTTTTCATTCTATCACCATCGCTTTCTGTATCTGCGAAGAATTTCCTGATATCCACGAGTAATAAAGAAAGTAAAAAAAATTCCCGGAAAGCCGCATAAATGCTGTCTTTCCGGGACGTTCCATAAATGGACCTGAGGGGAATCGAACCCCTGTCCGAAAGCCTATCCCTTAAGGCATCTCCCATCACAGTCGCTGATTTAACATTCCCTCAGCAGTACGCCCACCGACAGGCTTACTGCTTCAGTAGCTTCATGATACATCTACCGGGGCAAAGCTTACCCGGCAAGGTTTCTCACATGGTCGACGCCAGATTCCCGATGTGTGAGTGCAACGGGGCTGACGAGCAGCTTAGGCTGCTAACGCTAACTTTTCGTCTGCGTTTATATTTAGTTCCCGGTTGGTACGCAGTCCAGGAGTCTGCGGATGGCTTCCCTAACTTCAAAGCCCCCGTCGAAACCAGTACAAGCCCTTAAAAGACTTCTGTGACAGGATCATTTCCGGTCATCTCTGGTGGACAGACGAACTTCTTAGTCAGTTTTTTGACTGGGTTTAATTATACCAGAATGATTTTTCGTGTCAAGGATATTTCAAAAAAAGTCCAGACTGTACAGTTTTTCTTACCTGTACAGTCTGGAATATGCATTCAAACTTTGGTATTTTAAATACTGTCAAAATGATCTTTTAATTTTATGGCACAAAAAAACCCGCTTACGCGGGTTTTTTGCTGCATTATACACGTGAGAGATACTCACCTGTTCTTGTATCGATCTTCAGTTTGTCGCCCTGGTTTACGAACAGAGGAACCTGAACCTGTGCACCTGTCTCAACAGTTGCCGGTTTGGTAGCACCCTGTGCTGTATTTCCTGCGAATCCTGGCTCTGTCTCAATAACCTCAAGCTCTACAAAAAGAGGTGGCTCGATTGCGAATACCTCTCCGTTATGAGAGCAAACCTTAACCATCTCATTATCCTTAACAAATTTCAGAGAATCGCCAACCTGCTCCTCTGTAAGACCAACCTGATCATATGTCTCTGTATTCATGAAGTAGTATAAACCACCATCCTGATACAGATACTGCATATCTACACGCTCAATACGTGCTGCCGGGAATTTCTCTGTAGGACGGAAGGATTTCTCTACTACAGAGCCTGTGATAATGTTCTTGTATTTTGTTCTTACAAAGGCTGCGCCTTTTCCTGGTTTTACATGCTGGAATTCAACGATCTGACATACGTTTCCATCAATTTCAAGTGTGATACCATTTTTGAAATCACCTGCTGAAATCATAAATATTTCCTCCTTAATATATGCGGTTCTTTTTCGCTATGGATTATTCTATAATACCTTTTGCCATTTTTCAACTGTTTTTTTGTTTAAGCCTTCAATTTTTCTTCAATTTCTGCGATCAGCTCATCAAAAGGCTTCACTCCTGTGACAACTTTAATGTCCGCAAACTTCTCATAAACCGGATCTCTCTGTTTCAGAAGTTTCTTGATCTTCTCTTCTTTATTCTCAGTTCCTTCCAATGTGGGATTGTTACTTCCTTCCAGACGTTTGATCAACGTTGCAGCAGATCCCTTCAGATAGATGATCGTTCCCATACTCTGGAGATATTTCTGGTTCTGCTCCTGAAGAGGCAATCCCGCACTTACAGAGATTACCTTCCGTTCGCTGTCTGTGGACAGTTCCTTGACTGCCATAGTCTCCAGCGCACGGTAAAATGCTTCTCCAAAGCGTTCAAATACCTCCTTTACTGACATGTTCATTTTTTTCACGATCAGTCTGTCCACGTCAATAAACGGAAGCCCCAGGTCCTTCGCCAGTCTCTTTCCAACTCGTGTCTTTCCTGAACCCATAAAGCCGATGATTACAATATGGTTCATGAATTCTTTCCCTCCTCTTTTTGGTAAAAATGTAATACTATTTTTTCCAGATATCGCTTCAGTACGATCTGGATCTCCTCTTTTGGATGAATCGGTTTCACAAGGATCGTCCGGATCCCTGCTCTCTTTGCTCCATAAATATCCGTAAACAACTGATCTCCTATAAAGATCGTCCTGTCAAGATCGATTCCGATCACCTGGCAGGCTTTTTTATAATTTTTCACAGCCGGTTTATGGGCATTTTCTATAAAATCCCCCTCTACTGCTTTGGCAAAGGGCTCCACACGAGGTTTCTGGTTATTGGATACAAAGCAGTATCGAAACCCGAGAGCCCTCAGCTTTTCAAACAGTTTCTTTGCCCGGTCATCTGCCGGTGCACCGTGGGGAACAATGGTATTATCGATATCAAAGAGCAGCCCTCTGTATCCTTCTCTGTAAAGCTTCTCATAATCGATCCCATACGCAGAATCCAGATATTCATCCGGAAAAAAGCATCTGAACATCTATTCCACCTCAGTCCTTTCCTATCGCTCGCAAAGAGGAATATACTCTGCTTCCGGAAGGACATTCTTATATGCGGGACGGATGATCTTATCCACATTGATAAGCTCTTCCATACGATGTGCGCTCCAGCCTACGATACGTGCAATAGCAAACATCGGTGTGTAAAGCTCCAGCGGCAGATCCAGCATGCTGTAAACAAATCCGCTGTAAAAATCCACATTGGCACTGACACCCTTATAGATCTTACGCTCCTCTGCGATAACCTTTGGTGCAAGACGCTCTACTGCAGCATACAGCTGATAATCCTTCATTCTGCCCTTTTCTCTTGCAAGCTGTTCCACATAGCCTTTAAAGACTTCTGCACGTGGATCTGAAACAGAATAGATCGCATGTCCCATACCATAGATCAGTCCACGTTTATCAAAGGCCTCTTTATGAAGAAGCTTCTTAAGGTATGCACTGATCTCCTCTTCATCACTGTAGTCATGTACGTGTTTACGCATATCGTTAAACATTTTTACGACTTTGATGTTGGCACCGCCGTGTTTCGGGCCTTTCAGAGAACCTAGTGCTGCCGCGATCGCAGAATACGTATCTGTCCCGGAAGAGGAAACCACATGTGTAGTAAAAGTAGAGTTATTACCACCGCCATGCTCCATATGAAGGATCAGAGCAATATCAAGGATCTCTGCCTCCAGTGCCGTATACTTCTTATCCGGTCTTAACAGACGCAGGATATTCTCAGCTGTGGAAAGCTCCTTTTTAGGCTGATGGATATAAAGACTCTCGCCTTTCTCATAGTGGTTATAGGCCTGATATGCATAAACAGATAACAGCGGGAAAACGCTGATCAGGTTGATACACTGACGGAGCACATTCTCCAGTTCAATATTATCCGGGTCTTTGTCGTAGGAATAAAGTGTCAGCACGCTTCTTGACAGAGCGTTCATAATATCTCTGGATGGTGCCTTCATAATGACATCCCTTACAAAATTCCGCGGAAGCATACGCTGGTTCGCAAGAATCCCGGAAAATCCATTCAGTTCTTCCTGATCCGGAAGCTTTCCGAAAAGAAGCAGATAGGTTACTTCCTCAAAACCGAAGCGCCGGTCATTGATAAAACCATTTGTCAGATCCTTAATGTCATACCCGCGATAAGAAAGCTTACCTGCGCAGGGAACCTCTTTTCCGTCCACGATCTTCGTTGCCTGGACATTGGAGATCTGGGTCAGTCCTGCAAGGACACCCTTTCCATTCAGGTCACGCAAGCCTCGCTTGACATCGTATTTGCCATATAAAGACAGATCCAGTTTGTCATTCTCACGACAGATCTGGGTAAGTTTCTCAATCTCAGGTGTCACTTTCATGTTGAATTTGCTCATCAGTTATTTCCCCTTTCGATTTCTGTTTTATTGCTGTTCGATAACGGTCCCTCCTCATTCCCCTCTCAAGCAATTCTGGTCTTATTTGTATATCCCGGCGTAGCTGGCCGGGATATTTCAGATATATTATAACATTTTTTTCGGTTCCGGTCTATGCCGAAAATATAACCGAATATCTGCTTTACAGTTTATCGGTTATGAGCAGGCAGCGAATGCGGATCGCAAATCTCTTCTTGTCTATCTGCGATCAGCCCTGCTTATATGTAGCAAAGAACTCTTTCATCTTCTTCATTGCCTTGTCAAGCTGGCGGATATCCGGCAGATAAACAATACGGAAGTGATCCGGCTGGTTCCAGTTGAATCCCTTGCCCGGAACAACAAGCACCTGTTTCTCATGAAGAAAATCCAAAGCAAACTGTTCATCATTGAAAATATTGAATTTCTCAGTATCGATCTTCGGGAATATATAAAATGCCGCATGTGGTTTTACAACGGAAATTCCCGGAATATCATTCAGGGCCTTGTAAATAAAGTCTCTCTGCTCATAAACACGTCCGCCCGGCTGCGTATATTCATTGACACTCTGATATCCGCCAAGTGCAGTCTGTACAATGGACTGTGCCGGAACATTTGAACAGAGACGCATGGAAGAGAGCATATTGATTCCCTCTATATAACCCTTCGCCTTACTTTTTGCACCACTTAAAATCATCCATCCGATGCGGAAACCTGCGATCATATGAGACTTGGACAATCCTGAAAATGTTACACAGAACACATCGGGTGCAAGGGATGCAATCGATGTATGTTTATATCCATCCATAACAAGACGGTCATAGATCTCATCAGAAAAGATGATCAGCTCATTTTCTCTTGCAATGTCTGCAATCTGTTCCAGGATCTCCTTCGGATATACTGCACCTGTAGGGTTATTGGGATTGATGATAACGATCGCCTTGGTCCTTGGTGTGATCTTGCTCTTGATATCCTCAATATCCGGATACCAGTCAGACTGTTCGTCACAGATATAATGAACTACATTTCCGCCTGCCAGTGTTGCAGTAGCTGTCCACAACGGATAATCCGGAGCCGGGATCAGGATCTCATCCCCGTTATCAAGCAGCGCCTGCATACAGAGGTTGATCAGTTCACTGACACCATTTCCCGTATAAATATCATTAATGGTAACTCCCGGGATCCCGCGAAGCTGTGCATACTGCATGATCGCTTTTCTTGCAGAAAAAATGCCCTTGGAATCGGAATATCCCTGGGAAGTACGAACATTACTCAGCATATCCAAGATCACTTCCTGAGGTGCTGAAAACCCAAATGGATACGGATTACCAATATTCAGCTTCAGAATCTCCATTCCATCTTCTTCCATTCTGGCAGCCTCATCCACAACCGGTCCGCGCACATCGTACAGCACGTTGTCAAGCTTTGATGATTTCCCGAATGTTCTCATAAAAACCACTCCTCTTCTAATTTTCACTATTATTTAACCATTTTAATTTCATAGTCAAAAAATATTTATTCTATATCATCTCACATTTAGGCTTTCAACGCAAGAAATAAAAATTTAAAAAAATCAAATTTAGCACTTCCCTTTTTTAGCATGTTAATGTATAATAGCACTCGAATTTAGTTTTCAACGCAATTTAATATGTGATGAGGAGGAAACAACAATGTCTTACACAGAAGAAGTTTATGAAAGAGTTGTAGCACAGAATCCTGGCGAGCCAGAATTCCATCAGGCAGTTAAGGAAGTTCTCGATTCCCTTAAAGTCGTAATTGACAAAAATGAGGAAGAGTATCGTAAACTTTCCATCCTTGAGCGTCTTGTAGAGCCAGAGAGGATCATCTCCTTCAAAGTACCGTGGATCGATGATAACGGAACTGTACAGGTTAACAAGGGATATCGTGTTCAGTTCAACAGCGCCATCGGACCATACAAAGGCGGCTTAAGATTCCATCCTTCTGTAAATCAGGGTATCCTGAAATTCCTTGGTTTTGAGCAGACCTTTAAAAACTCTCTTACAGGTCTTCCGATTGGCGGTGGAAAAGGTGGCTCCAACTTCGATCCTAAGGGTAAATCTGACAGAGAGGTTATGGCATTCTGCCAGAGCTTTATGACAGAGCTTTGCAAATATATCGGCGCAGATACAGATGTTCCGGCTGGTGACATCGGTGTCGGCGGACGTGAGATCGGTTATCTCTTCGGACAGTATAAGAGAATCCGTGGCCTTTATGAGGGTGTCCTTACAGGAAAGGGTCTTTCCTTCGGAGGTTCCCTGATCCGTACAGAGGCTACCGGTTACGGTGTTGTATACATGCTCAACGAGATCGCCAAAGCTCACAATGATTCCGTAGAAGGAAAAACAATCGTTGTAACAGGTTCCGGTAATGTAGCTATTTACGCTGTTGAGAAAGCTACTCAGCTTGGTGCCAAGGTTGTTGCAATGAACGACTCCAACGGATATGTCTACGATCCGAACGGAATCAACCTTGACGTCGTAAAGGATATCAAAGAAGTAAAACGTGGACGTATCAAAGAATATGCAGACCGTGTTGAGGGTGCTACCTACACTGAGGGACTTGGCATCTGGAATATCAAATGTGATATCTACCTTCCATGTGCTACTCAGAACGAGCTTGGTCTTGACGGAGCTAAAACACTGGTTGCAAATGGCTGCAAATACGTCGTTGAAGGTGCAAACATGCCTACTACTCTTGATGCAACAACATACCTTCAGGAGAACGGTGTTCTCTTCATGCCTGGTAAAGCCGCAAACGCTGGCGGTGTTGCCACATCTGCACTTGAGATGAGCCAGAACTCCATGAGACTTTCCTGGACAAGAGAAGAGGTTGATGAGAAACTCCACCACATCATGATCGATATCTTCCACAAAGCTGATGACGCTGCTAAACGTTACGGTATGGAAGACAACTATGTTGTAGGTGCAAACATCGCCGGCTTCGAAAAAGTTGTTGACGCTATGAAAGCTCAGGGTATTGTTTAATTAAGTTTCCTGAATCATTAATATATATTTATAGCAGGGACCGCAGAGGATTTTTCCCAGGCGGTTCCTGTTTTTTTGTATCCACTTTTACGATCTCTGAAAAATCGAACATTCATGTTTCAAAAAAGGCCGGTTGTCTTTTGACAATCGGCCTGAAATCTCCTGCATTTGCAGTCTATTCATTTAATCTCTTAATTGATCAGCTTCTTCAGCTCATCCATAAAGGTACTGACATCTTTAAACTCTCTGTATACAGACGCAAATCGTACATACGCCACCGCATCCAGATCCTTCAGATGCTCCATAACGATCTCTCCGATCTTGGTACTGCTGATCTCACGGTCTTCTGACCGGAAAATATCTCCTTCTATGGAATCGATCATCTCTTCCACTCTCTCAATGGGAATGGGGCGCTTATAGCAAGCACGAAGAACACCATCCTGGATCTTGGAACGTTTATAGCTTTCCCGGTTCTGATCCTTCTTGATCACAGTCAGCGGAATCGTTTCCACCTTCTCATAAGTTGTAAAACGCTTTCCGCAGGCATCACAGAGACGGCGGCGGCGGATGGAATTGGTATCCTCTACAGGTCTGGAATCTACAACTCTTGTATTATCCTGGTTACAGAACGGACATCTCACAGAACTCTCCCCCTTTCCGGATCAGTAAATCATTACTAAATTTGTTTTTATTATAAAATAAATGCACATAATGTGTCAATAATCGGACTTGCATAAATTTTACAGATTTTCCATAAAATCATACCAGGTGATGAATTTATGCGCATCTGTGAGCTGAAACAAAAAGAAGTGATCAATATCCATACCTGCCGCAGTCTTGGCTGCCCTCTTGATGTGGAATTCTGCTGTGAAACCGCACGTCTGAAAGCCCTGATCATGCCGGAACCGGGAAAATTTTGCTGGTGTTTTTCCAAAGAAAATGAATATTCCATTCCATGGGACTGCATCCGCCAGATCGGCGAAGATATCATCCTTGTTGATTTCCGTAATGAAAAACTGCTGTCCGGAGAATAAATACCTCCTTATTGTCAAGGCCCTTTATTTTTTATATTTTCCCTGAAAAAGTATATTTCAACCGCCCTCTGAGAATCATCTTAATGTACTGACAAGACAAGGAGGATTCTAAGATGGCACTGAATAAAGTTGAAATCTGCGGAGTAAATACCTCAACCCTTCCCGTTCTCGATCAGGAAGAAAAGGCGGAGCTCTTTAAAAGAATCAAAGCTGGCGATGAAGAAGCCAGGGAATTGTACATCAAAGGCAATCTGCGGCTTGTTTTAAGCGTGATCCGGCGTTTTCAGAACAGCAGTGAAAATCCGGATGACCTTTTTCAGATCGGCTGCATCGGCCTGATCAAAGCGATCGATAATTTCGACACCACTCTTCAGGTAAAATTTTCCACCTATGCAGTTCCCATGATCATCGGAGAGATCCGAAGATATCTCCGTGATAACAACAGCATACGGGTCAGCCGTTCTCTGCGGGATATCGCTTACAAAACCATCTATACCCGGGAAAACTATATGCGGCAGCATCTCAAAGAGCCTACCATTGCAGAAATCGCTGATGAGATCGGTATCGACAAGGAAATGATCGTCTATGCCATGGATGCGATCCAGAGCCCGGTAAGCCTTTTTGAGCCCGTGTATTCCGAAGGCGGAGATACCCTATATGTTATGGATCAGATCAGTGATAAAAAGAACCTGGAAGAAAACTGGGTGGAGGATATTTCTCTTCGAGATGCCATGAACCGGCTTGGAGAGCGTGAACGTCACATTATCGATCTCCGCTTCTACGAGGGAAAAACCCAAATGGAGGTAGCTGATGAGATTGGTATCTCCCAGGCTCAGGTCAGCCGACTGGAAAAACATGCTCTTCGCAGTATGCGAAACTATCTCCGGAATTGATTCATCTCTCTTCAGACAAAAAGCTGCAGCAGAATATCTGTTATCCTGCCGCAGCTTTTATCTCTTATTTCAGCGCTTTCTCAATTTCTTCGATCACGATCCGAAGCGCCTTCAGCCTTGCATATTTCTTATCTACGGATTCCAGAATGTGCCATGGTGCATAAGCAGTGCTGGTTTTCTGAAGCATCTCATCTACTGCTGTTTCATACTGATCCCATTTTTCACGGTTTCTCCAGTCCTCATCCGTGATCTTCCACTGTTTTTCCGGATTGCTCTGGCGGTCGTTGAACCTGGCAAGCTGGGTGTCCTTATCAATGTGGACCCAGAATTTCACGATCACAGCGCCCCAGTCAGAAAGCTCCTTCTCAAATTCATTGATCTCATTGTAGGCACGTCTCCAGTCATTCTCGCTGCAGAAGCCCTCCAGACGTTCTACCATCACTCTTCCGTACCACGTCCGGTCAAAGATGGCAATGTGACCATCCTTGGGAAGCCTTGTCCAGAAACGCCACAGATAAT
This sequence comes from Blautia sp. RTP21359st1_E11_RTP21359_211015, assembly GCF_040910705.1. Taxonomy (NCBI): domain Bacteria; kingdom Bacillati; phylum Bacillota; class Clostridia; order Lachnospirales; family Lachnospiraceae; genus Blautia; species Blautia sp. RTP21359st1_E11_RTP21359_211015. The sequence goes on along the minus strand of NZ_JBDGAB010000042.1, from coordinate 18,234 downwards.
GACGGGCTTTTTCATGAGGCTCCGGACTTGCGATAGGATGTACCTCAAATCCACGGGGATCAAGAGCCTCCGTGATCCTCTTGATATTTCCTCCCTTTCCGGCAGCATCCCAGCCTTCATAGGTGATGATCACAGGCACTCTTTTTCGGTAAAGACGGTTATGCAGACTTCCAAGCTTTGCCTGCAGTTCCTTAAGCTCTGCCTTGTACTCTTCATCCCCCACTTCTTTTCCATCCAGAGGAATCTCGCTTAATCTGGGCATCTCCACCAGAGGAAAAACATTCTGCAGGATCGGCACTGCATGTTTGCTGTTTTCCATGGCAACCTCTATATTGCTGATCATGGTTTCCAGTACCTGCAGTTCTGCCCACTTCCGGTCACCGGCATCGACAATATACCATGGAGCCGCAGATGTATTGGTATCCTGCATATACTGGTCGAAAATCTTTCTGCACTTCTTATAATGATCATTCTGCCAGAGATCATATTCATTGACTCTCCATCTGGTATCCTTGCTTTCCAGAAGGATGCCCATACGTTTTTCCTGTTCTTTCCGGTCGATCTGCATAAAAAATTTCAGGAGTACATATCCATTATCCGTCAGCTGACGTTCAAATCTCCGGATACTGTCAATCCGTTTTGAATAATTGTCACCCTTCAGCTTTTTATCCATACGTTCACGACAGGTCTGATCCATCCATCCTGAATCCAGGAATGTAAACTTGCCCGCTTCCGGGATTTCCCTGAAATATCGGTAAAGAAATGGTTTCCGAAGGTCTTCCTCTGTAGGTGCTGACATAGTCGCAACTTTGAAGAAACGAGGATCGATATTCTTGATCACCTTACTTATGGTACTTCCTTTTCCGGAAGCTCCCCAGCCTTCAAACAGCACGATCACCGGAATCTTATGCTCTTTCAGAGCCATCTGCAATTCATATAATCTGGTTCTTGCAGCGCTTAAACGCACTTTGATATCCTCTTTTTCCGGAATCTGTTCCGGGTTCCAGTTTTTCAACATCTGCATCGTCCTTCCTTGAATTTTTTGAATATTCATATTATACCACAGAAGATCTTATTTTACGATAATTTTTACATAATTTTAACCTTTAGCCTCACAAAAGCAAACAAATTGCACAACAAAAATCATTCATAAGCATCGAAAATCTTTTTAACCTCTTGACATTTTTGTCGCCGCTTCATACAATAGACGCTGATTGTTATTTTTTTAACTTCATAAAAAAGCAGTGCCTGAAAACTGTTGAAATAATAAAGATCAAGGAGCCGATCATGAAACTCACAGAAAAACTTCTGCAGAAAATGGAACAGAAAAAAGAACTCTATGGCGATGGCATCATCATGCCGGACGGGGATTACCGTCTGATCCAGGATGGACACTTAAAAACTCTCATGTCCCTTCTTCCATATACAGAAAACGAAATCTGGAAAATGATCCCCGATGATGATTCCGCACTTTTCTGGCTGGTAGAAAAAACAAGCTGCGTACTGACCGATGTCAATTCCACGATCGGAATGAAGATGACCCCCGCACAGCAGAAAACCTACGAAGCACTTTCCAGTCGCGGGATCATCTCTGATGAATATTATGATCTTACCAAACAGCGGGAAAAAGTAAAAGCTGCCCGGGCTAACGCCTGAGCAGCTTTTATTTATATCTGTCAGTCCTCATACCCTTCCAGAAAAGAATGTTTCACTCCATCTTTTTTGTATGCGATAACTGTATGAAGATTAACATTTTCCACACTTCGGAAAATATTACTTTCTACATGTGGATTTACCTTCTTAAGTTCTGCGATCAGATTCTTGATCTCCATTCTCTTGGAAACACTGGTACCATCTGTACGGCAGGTAGTACAGGTATCGGTAAATTTACATGCACACTGGATAAAATGAAGGTCATTATAATCTCTCCAGTGTTTGATATCTGCCTCCCGGATCAGATACATAGGACGGATCAGCTGCATTCCCTCAAAATTTGTACTATGGAGCTTCGGCATCATAGTCTGTACCTGCGCTCCGTAAAGCATTCCCATCAGGATCGTCTCGATCACATCATCATAGTGATGTCCAAGAGCGATCTTGTTGCAGCCAAGCTCCTTTGCCTTGCTGTAAAGATAGCCCCTTCTCATACGGGCACAGAGATAGCATGGGGATTTTTCTATATTATAAACCGCATCGAAGATCTCAGTCTCAAACACTGTGATCGGAATCCCGAGAAGCCTGGCATTGTGCTCGATCACCGCACGGTTTGCCTCATTATATCCCGGATCCATCACAAGAAACACCAGTTCAAAGGGAAACTTGTTATGACGCTTCAGTTCCTGGAACAGTTTGGCCATCAGCATGGAATCCTTACCACCGGAAATACAGACTGCTATCTTATCTCCCGGCTTCACCAGCTCATAATCGTTGATTCCCCTGGCAAATCTGGAAAACAGCTGCTTATGGAACTTTTTGCGGATACTCAGCTCGATATCCTTCCGCCGCTGTTCCATTGCATCATTTTCCTCTTCTTCACTGTTCTCTTTACCGGATTCTTTCTGCATCTGCTGAAAAAGCCATCCTGTATATCCACCTTTCAGGCTCAGTGCGGGAATTCCTTTTTCCCGGAGCATCTCTGCACCCTCCTGGCTGAAAAGCCCTCTTGTACAGTAAAGGACCGGTATCTTATCCCCCCTCAGTTCTTCTGCCCGCTCTTCCAGTTCCTGTTCCGGAACAGAGATTGCTCCCGGGATCATTCCATATTCTACAGTTACTTTATCACGGGTATCTATCAGAAGATATTTCCCCCGTTCTTTCTCTATCTGGTCAAAAGAAATCTCCAGTGTTTCTTCATTCATACTGCTATTATTCCTTTCCTTACATTTTCAAAGTTTCTGGTTCATATTGTAAGCCTTCCCGTCAAAAACCTCAAGAAGATTTTCCCGAAGGTTCCCGCGTTATTGGAATGCTGCTGTTCACTTTGTTCTCAACAACCCAGCCTGTACTTTTTTCTGAAAATCAGTTATAATATTTTTGTTTGTAAAAAAATTTTCACCAAGGAGGATACCGGAAATGAAAACACAGAATCAGACTATGCTCTCTGAGAATACACTGACATCCCGGCCCACAGATATTATTGCGGGATTTCCTGTACGTCCCGGGTTTTTTGAATTAAATGGCGCTACTCCTCTTTCCAACGGAGTCAACTTTACCGCACATACCCGCCACGGTACATCCTGCGAGCTTCTTCTTTTCCACTCCGGAGAAGAGGAACCCTTCGCAGTCCTTCCTTTTCCCAATGCCTGTCGTATCGGTGATGTCTACTCCATGATCGTCATGGGACTGGACATCGAAGATCTGGAGTACGGCTACCACATTGACGGTCCTTACGAACCGGAAAAGGGTCACATCTTCGATAAGACAAAGGTTCTTCTTGATCCTTATGCCAAAGCCGTTGCCGGTCAGCGTGAATGGGGCCAGCAAAAGATCGGAAGCTATCATGCCCGTGTGGTACGTGATTCCTTTGACTGGGAAGACATGCCGCAGTCCACCCGTAAGATCAGTGACCTGATCATCTATGAGCTTCACGTCCGCGGCTTTACACAGGATTCTTCTTCCGGTGTTATGCACCCGGGAACCTTTGCCGGTCTTCGTGAAAAGATCCCTTATCTCAAGGAACTGGGGATCAACGCCGTAGAGCTGATGCCGATCTTCGAGTTCGACGAGAATATGAATGCCCGTACTGTAAATGGCAAACGGCTTCTGGAATACTGGGGATACAATTCTGTCAACTTCTTTTCTCCAAACACCAGCTATGCTTCCAAGTCGGAGCATAACTGTGAGGGAACTGAGCTGAAAGAGCTGATCCGTGAGCTCCACGAAAATGGCATCGAAGTAATTCTTGATGTTGTATTCAATCATACCGCCGAAGGAAACGAGCTGGGAAAAACCTTCTGCTTTAAGGGCTTTGACAATAAGGTTTATTATATGCTGACCCCAGAGGGAAATTACTACAATTTTAGCGGATGTGGAAATACTCTGAACTGTAACCATCCCATTGTACGTCAGATGATCCTTGAATGCTTACGTTACTGGACCATCAACTACCGTGTGGACGGCTTCCGCTTCGATCTTGCCAGCATTCTCGGACGCCATGAGGACGGTTCTCCACTTAACAATCCGCCCCTTCTGGAGCTTCTCGCTTACGATCCGGTCCTTAGAAATGTCAAACTGATCGCAGAAGCCTGGGATGCCGGCGGGCTGTATCAGGTTGGTTCTTTCCCTGCCAGCCGCAGATGGGCTGAATGGAATGGCCGTTACCGTGACTGCCTCCGTTCCTTCCTGAAGGGAGATTTCTGGAATGCCTGGGACGCTGCATGGAGTATTTCCGGTTCCGGTGATCTGTACGGAGGCTTTTATTCTGATCATAATGACAATTATGCAGGATACAATTCCTGTGTCAATTTCCTTACCTGCCACGATGGCTTCACCATGTATGATCTTTATTCCTACAATGAAAAACACAACGAAGCAAACGGCTGGAATAACACCGACGGTTCCAACGATAACCGCAGCTGGAACTGTGGAGAAGAGGGCGATTCCACCAACCCCGAAGTGCTTTCCCTCCGCTTCCGCATGATACGAAATGCCTGTGCTGTACTGATGTCCAGCCGCGGAACCCCGATGTTCCTTGCAGGTGATGAATTCGGAAACACAAAACACGGAAATAACAATACCTACTGTCAGGATAACGAAACCTCATGGATCAACTGGAAGCTTCTGGAGAAAAATCACGATCTTTTTGAATTTTTCAAATTTATGATCCGGTTCCGTAAAGACCACCCTGTTATCTCCCGGAAGCTTCCCAACGCAGTATGCGGTATGGAAAATATCCACACTCATAACATTGACGCAAGGGATGTGACCATTCCAAGAGATGCCCACACCTTCGCTGTAAGCTTTGCAGGCTATGATAAGAGCAAAGGCACTGATGACCTGATCTACATTGTGATCAACGCATACTGGGAGGACGTAACGGTCACACTTCCGGAGCTTGCCCGTCCCGGTGCATGGTATCTCTGTGTCAACACGTTCGGTGACGGAAATGGCCGTTATTTCTACGAAAAAGGCCAGGAGCCACGCATTGAACACGATTTCTGCATGCGGCCCAGATCCGTTGCCATCTTTACCGGCCGCAATTATTAGAATTTATATCAGGGGCAAAATTCTTTTTGTCCCTGTCTGAAAGAAATGGAGTATTTTGAATGGAATTAAAAAACAGAACTTTGTCCAATTTTGCAGAACTTGTAGAAACAGGTGAATGTAAAAAATTCCGCGGTCGTCTGAAGACAGGCATCGACCTTGGTACTGCCAATACCGTTCTTGCCGTTGTCGACCGGAATAACCGTCCCATAGCCGGAATTTCCGCACCATCCCATGCGATCCAGGATGGAGTGATCGTCAATTACTATGAATCTGTCCAGCTTGTGACAAAGCTTAAAAATGAGCTGGAGGAAAGGCTTGGCACAGAACTTACTTACGGTGCTGCTGCCATCCCTCCGGGAGTTTCTGAAGGCAGTGTCAAAAGCATCGGCTATGTTCTGGAGGGTGCCGGTTTCGAGGTTACAAATATCGTGGACGAGCCTACTGCCGCAGCTGCTGTCCTTAAGATCACAGACGGTGCTGTTGTGGATGTGGGTGGCGGCACAACCGGTATCAGCATCCTGAAAGACGGAAAAGTTATCTACACCGATGATGAGGCTACTGGCGGCAGCCATATGACCATGACAGTCGCCGGTCACTATAAGATTCCTTATGAGGAAGCCGAAGTATTGAAAACTACTCCGGAAAAAGAAGACGAAATTTTCCCTGTGATCAAGGCCACTGTAGAAAAAATGGCTGTGATCACCGAGAAATTTCTAAAGGGCTATCAGGTTCCGGCTGTTTATGTAGTTGGCGGTTCTTCCATGTTTAAGGAATTTACTACCGTTTTTGAAAAGAGGCTGAAGCTTCCGGTATACCGTCCGGTCCATCCGCTTCTTGTTACGCCCCTTGGCATCGCATATCACTGTGAGCTGCCAAAAATCTAAGCTCTTCCCGGTCTGGTCCTACGATTCTCCAGAAGGCAAACAACCTCCACTGAATCGGTGAGTGGGAACATATCAACCGGCTGCATCTTCTTTACCAGGTAATCTCTCTTAGTAAGGCAGGCAAGATCTCTTGCCAGGGTTTCCGGGTTGCAGGATACATAAACAATTTTTTCCGGTGAAAGAGTCAAAAGGGAGTGAAGGAATTTACGGTCACTTCCGGAACGTGGCGGATCCATGAGAACAACCTCCACCTTCTCTCCCTCTGCTGCCATTCCTTCCATAAACCATCCTGCATCTCCCGGAACAAAACGAACATTACGGATCTTGTTTTCCCTGGCATTCATTCTGGCATCACGGATAGCATCACGGTTCAGTTCTACACCAATGACATCCCTGGCATTCCCGGAAGCGATGATCCCGATAGTACCTGTGCCGCAGTAAGCATCGATCACCCTCTCTTTTCCTGTCATTGCCGCAAACTCCATAGCCTTTCCGTAAAGTACTTCTGTCTGCACAGGATTTACCTGATAAAAAGAAGATGGAGAAATACGGAAGGTCAGTCCCATAAGTCGATCTTTGATGAATCCCGGTCCGTAAAGTACGATATTGCGGTCTCCAAGTACCATGCTTGTCTGTCTGTCATTGACATTGAGAACCACCGTAGTGATCTCCGGATGCTCTTTACGGAGAGCTTTTACAAAGTTATTCTTAGATGGAAATATTGGAGAAACCGTAACTAATACCACCATAATCTCTCCTGTGGAAAAGCCTCTCCGCACAAGCACATGGCGGAGAAGTCCATATCCTGTATCCTCATCATAGGTCTTGATCTTAAAGGATTTCAGCATACCACGTATGGTACGGATGATCTCCTGACTTTTTTTATCTTCGATCATACAGTCATCTACGGAAACGATCCTATGACTCTTCTCCTCATAAATCCCGGAAATTACGTTTCCCTTCCGGTCACGGCCAAAAGCTGCATGAACTTTGTTTCTGTAATAATAAGGATCTTCCATTCCAATGATCGGCTCTACTTTTCCGAATTTTTTCAGAAGGCCTTCTGTAATTCTCTGTTTCCTGCGAAGCTGCTCCTGATAGGATACACCCTGATAACGGCAACCGCCGCATTTCTTCGCAACTGAACAGACAGTCTCTTTCTGTTCCATTTTTATCTCTCCTCTTTTATGGGCACAAAAAAGATGTTCCCAGTTATTTTCACTGAGAACATCTTATCAGACCTTTTCTTTTTTTACAAGAAAATCCTTGGCCTACTCCTGATATGGCTCATTAAATACAAGAATATGTCTCTTCACATTCTCGTAAGTACCCTGGACCATAGCCTCATTGAGGTCAAAGAAATTATGCTTGTCTGTTGATTCCATATATTTCTCCACATGAGCTGTCAGGCTGTTAAAGCTTGCTGTGGCAATATTCACCTTACGGATGCCAAGAGAGATCGCCTTCTGGAAATCTTTATCAGTGATGCCACTGCCGCCATGAAGAACCAGCGGAATATCCACTTTCTCATGGATCTTCTCCAATACATCAAAAGCAAGCGTCGGCGCTACCGGATAATTACCATGGGCATTCCCGATGGCAACTGCAAGCGCATCAATACCTGTCTCTCTTGCGTAAACGACCGCATCATCCGGATCTGTGCAGCGGATACCGTGGTCACAACTTCCATCCTCACTTCCGCCCACAAGTCCCAGCTCAGCCTCAACTGTAGCGCCGTATTTACGTGCTTTCTCCACAACGGCCTTTACTCTGGCGATGTTTTCCTCAAAAGGAAGCGTAGAAGCATCCAGCATAACCGATGTAAAGCCAAGCTCCAGAGCCTTGTCAACCGTCTCAAAAGTAAGACCATGATCCAGATGGACAGCCACATCCACCTTAGCCTCCTTTGCAGCCTGTACCATCATCGGTCCCATCAGGTGAAGCGGAGAATTTTTCAAACGCACCTCCGCGATCTGAAGGATGATCGGAGTATCCAGTTCTTCTGCTGCACGGATCGCACCTCTTACCATTTCCATATTACCAACACTGAAAGCACCGCAGCCAATATTTTTCTCTTCGGCACGTCTCAGCAGATCTTTCATTTTCACAAGTGCCATGATTCGGCCCTCCTGTCCCGTTTATCGTACACTGTTTGCATCTTCTTACAGAAAAAAGCGGTGTCAAAGCACTACTGGCTGATACCGCTTTTTCTATGCAAAGCGGACATCTTTATTCCGCTTAACTGTACATCAGCATGCACCTATTTCCCTGTCGTAATTATAAGCCTGTCTTCTCAGCAATGAATTTTCTTGCACGGATCGCATACTCAAGTGGATTAGCCTTAGCCGGATCCTGCTCAGCCTCAACAACCATATATCCCTCGTAGCCTGCATCCTCGAGAACCTTGAAGATCGGATCATAGTTGATGCATCCATCTCCCGGAATCGTGAAGGCACCGGCTCTTACGCCTGCAAGGAAGCTCATGTTTTCTTTCTTAACCTGCTCAACAACTTCCGGACGGATATCCTTCAGATGAACATGTTTGATCCTGTGAACATATTTCTTTACAACCTCAAGAGGATCCTCTCCACAGTATGTAAAGTGACCGGTATCAAAAAGAAGACTTACATATTCAGGATCTGTATTCTCCATCATACGGTCAACCTCAGCAAGGCTCTGTACAACAGTACCCATATGATGATGGAAAGTAAGAGCAATACCATACTCCTCTTTTGCAATCTTACCAAGCTTGTTCATGCCTGTGCAGAAGGTATCCCACTCTTCGTCATTCATCTCATATTTATGTCCGAAAACCGGAGTATCCATCTGGCCCTGAACACTGTGGCTCTGCTCAGATGCGCCGATCACTTTCGCACCCATAGCTTTCAGGAAAGTAAGCTGTGCACGGAACTCCTTCTCAACCTCCTCAAACGGTTTGGTGATCAGGAAGCTTGAGAACCACTGGTTACAGATCTCAACACCACGAAGCTCAAGAGCCTTCTTAAGAACCTCAGGATCCTTCGGATACTTGTTACCCACCTCGGAGCCTGTGAAACCGGCAAGAGCCATCTCACTGACGCACTGCTCAAAAGTATTCTCTTTGCCAAGATCCGGCATATCATCATTTGTCCATGCAATTGGTGCAATACCAAGCTTTACTTTATTCTTATCAAACATTGGTCAATTCTCCTTTTTTATTTGAATTATTCCATAATCTCAGAAATCTTAACCGGTCTGTGCTCCTCGCTGGATTTCTTAGCTGCAAGACCCATTAATACCGGCTTCAGACCATCATAAACATTAAGAGGTGTCTCTTTGTCATTAACGATCGCATCAATAAATGCTGCAACCTCTTTACCATAAGCGTCCATGTATCTCTCAAGGAAGAAGAACATCGGCTTCTCACCTGTAACACCCTCAGCATTGCTGATCACTGTGGAAGACTGGCTGTCATTGGAAATAGCAGCCATACCATCAGAACCGAAAACCTCGGCTCTCTGATCATAGCCATAGGAAGCTCTTCTGCAGTTATCGATAACAGCAATAGCACCATTCTCCATCTGAAGAGTGATAACAGCTGTATCAACATCCCCAGCCTCACCAATAGCCGGATCAACCAGATTTGCGCTCTGAACATAAACCTCTGTAGCATCGCAGCCTGCAAGATAACGAACCATATCGAAATCATGAATTGTCATATCCAAGAACATGCCACCGGAAACCTTAACATAATCAATGCTAGGCGGCTCAGGATCGCGGGAAGTGATCTTGATGATCTCCGGTTTACCAACCTTACCAGCTGCAACAGCCTGCTGAAGAGACTCAAAGTTATGGTCAAATCTTCTGTTAAAACCAACCTGATATTTCAGATTTGTGCCTTCAAGAGCATCGATAACCTCTTTGATCTTGGCAATGTCATGATCGATCGGTTTCTCACAGAAAACATGCTTGCCAGCCTTGATAGCCTCTACAGAAATCGGAGAATGAGTATCTGTAGAAGAACAGATCAGAACTGCGGAAATCTCAGGGTCGTTGATGATCTCCTTATAATCCTTAGTCGTGTGCTCAACACCCATGCTCTTAGCCCATGCAGCAGTCTCATCATTTAAGAAAGGATCTGCAACCGTCTTGATCACCGCATCCGGCACCCTTGTTGTAATACTAGTAATATGAACTCTACCAATTCTACCTGCTCCGATAATACCAACTTTAATCATAGTTTTGATCTCCTTTTGATTTATTTTCCCAATGTAATCTCTTTGCGTGTCCGAACACGCTCTTTATGCTTAATATAATATCATCGCAACACACAAATCGCAACCCCTAATATTGTACAATATTACCATCTTTTTTCTATTAAAAATGACGAGAACTATTTTTAGCCACAATATGTAATATTTTTAGGTCAACTTCACCGAAAATATCTCCAACACATTCCCATACAATCACCCTAATCATCCCACACACCACCCCCTTCAAGCATCCTGCACAGCATCACAGCTTACATCCCTTCAAGCATCCAGCGCAGCGCCGATGCCCAAACTCTCCCTGCAAACAGGCGCAAACTCAGCCCTTGCAGTCGTCCAGCGCAGCGCTGACGACCCACAACCTATCGTCAAACGACATTTTTTCTCGCTGGAAGCACCAGCCGCGGAAGGGGATGCTGTCTGGCTCTGCTTCTGCAGGAGGGGAGCTGATTCTTGGACGGCGGGAATCTGCGTTGTTTTTCAAAAGTCCGCTGTCTGAGCGGCAGCAGGCCGCGAGTTCGGACTTTTGAAAAACGCTTTTAGCAGATTTCCGGCGTCCTAGAAGCCAGCCCCCGACGAAGCCGCAGACCAGACAGCATCCCCTTCCGCGGCGTCCCTCCGCACAAAAAAAGGAGACACCCCACTTCAGTGTCTCCCCTCCGGAATCGTATACTCATTCCTTATATATATTTCCGTAAAAATCTTCGCCCTCTCCGGCGCTTCCCCATTAAACAGCAGCCGGAACAAAATCATCACCGGCTCATACCCCTGTATCCTGGCATCCTGCCCGATCAGGAAATGAATAAATCCTTCCCTCATCAGCTCATAATTCCGCCCCATAAAATCATTGGCAACCATCTTCACCTGACCAGCTTTCCCCGCTCCGGCAATTGCCTCACACACCCCCTCCTCCCCATGAGAAGTAAGATATATCCCGTCAAGATCCGGAACATCCTTAAATATCCCTTCCGTAATCTCCCTGGCCCTGCCATTCTCCTCAAAGCAATACTCCGGCCCAATGATCTCAATCCCAGGATACTTCCGCGCAATTTCCTCACGGAATCCAACCACCCTGCTGCTCAGAGAAGTATTGGTACTATAGCCGGAAATCACAGCAACCTTTCCTTTTCCACCGATCAGCTCCCCCATAAGCCCCGCAGCCGCACGGCCACACTGCACACCGTTCTGCCCTACAAAGCAAAGTCGTTTCGTATCCTCCACATCCGAAGTAAACGTCACCACCGGGATCCGAAATTCCTCCACAAACCGGTCAATTTCCCTTTTCACACGTTCCTCATCCAAAGGAACCATGGCAATACCACTAACCTCTTCCATCCGCATCTTCTCCATAGCGAGAATAACATCCTCCGCATTCTGATGCTCGATCTTATGGACCAGGACTGTACCACCAAGATTATCCACCTCAGCGCACGCCTCCTGGATTCCCTTCAGAACTTCTTTCATAAAAGGTGTTTCCGCACCCTGCAGGATCACGCCGATCTTAATATTATTTCTGCTCATGGATAGAGCACGGCCCAGTTGATTCGGCTTATACCCCATCTCATCAGCGATGGCACGGATCCTCTCAGCAACCTCCGGACGGATCCTGCCCCTGTTATTTAACGCTCTGTCAACAGTACCTCTGGAAACACCGGCAGCTTCCGCGATCTGCCTTATAGTAACTCCCATACTAAGCACCTCTTTCTATGATAATCCGGATTCTTTTCTGTATTCCGCAGGACTTAAGCCCGTAAACTTCTTAAATGTCTTGGAAAAATAATGATAATCTCCAAAACCGGAACGCAATGCCACATCCTTCACTTTACAGTTCGTCTCTGAAAGAAGCTTCTTTGCACAGTCGATCCGAAGCTCCTGCACATAATTGGAAAAACCGATCTTCATCTCCTGTTTGAAAAGATAACTGAGATAAGCAGGATTCACCTCCGCCGCATCTGCTACATCCTGAAGGCTGATCGGCGCTTCATAATGTTCCCGGATAAACTCCAGAGCTTTTTTCACAGCAGCAGAGATCCCCTCCGGAACAGCATCCTCTTCCCCCACAAAAAGCTGTGAAATACAGGCACTGCCCTTTTCCCTGAATTTCTCAAAGCTTTCAATATCTCCATACCAGATGGGCTCTTTCTCAATTCCGGCTGTCTGATTCAATTTCTTAAGCCACTGTACCAGAAGTCTTCCGTCGGTATAACGATCCTGACAGTCAGCGAGAACCTGTGTCCAAAGCTCCTCCGCTTTCTTTCGGTCTTTCCCTGCCTTCAGCCTGGAAATCTGCCCTTCCAGCTTCTCAGCACTTTCCGGTAAAACACTGTCCGCTTTCTTCCGTCCTTCAAAATAAAGGATCTCTTTTTTCTCATAAAAATGCAGCTTCATCATTTCTCTGGCCTGCTGATAAGCCTGGCGGATCCCATCCTCTCCCATGCAGACACTGCTGACACTGATACCAAAATCACAAAGATCCTCCTGACAGTGCCGGTAGCAGATCGCTGCTGCCTCAGTCAGTCTCTGCTGCATAGCCGATGTCCTGCAGTCTCCGGAAAGATCAAGAAAACAGCAAAAAATCCCTGCGCCAAGATAGACCACTTCCGTAAATTCACTTTCTGTCCCAAGAAGCTCCTCCGTACGTTCCAGCAGTCTGTGACGGAAATGATGGGAATACTGTTCCACTTCCAGCGGCGTCCATTGTCTTTCCCTCTCTGCCCAGTTCTCCATAAACATACAGATCACAGCACTGTTAAAATATTTCCCGGCGATTCCGGCTTCCACACGCTTTTCCTCACGTGCCTGATTTTTCAGCATCCCCGAGATCAGTCCGTTAAAAAAATAATACTTCAGAGCGTGACTTCCCAGATGGATCAGCTTTCTCGTCCGTGCCTGTTCCTGACTTTTTTCTCTGCGCTTCTCGATCAGCCGGGCTGATTTTTCCAGAGTATCATAAAGACTATCCTCGTCCAGACTGTTCTTTAATACATATTCATCCGCCCCAAGGCGCATGGCCTCTTTTACATATTCAAAATCATCATGACAGCTGAGCACGATAATATAGATATCCCTGTTTTCCTCACGGATCTTTCTGATCAGCTCAATTCCATCCATCACAGGCATGGTAAGATCCGTCACAAGAACATCGATTTTTTCTTTCTGAAGGAATCCATAAGCTTCCTCCCCGTCTTCTGCATCATCCACGATCTCATATCCTGCTTTTTCCCAGGAATCCAGGGTTTTGAGATAGCTCCTTACAAGAAAATCATCATCTGCCACCAGTGTTCTGTACATTAATTTTTTCTCCCTTCTTCAGGCATATCATAGATCGCAGGCAGAAATACCGTGACCTCCGTACCGTTTCCACTGCTTACGTATTCCATTCCTCCCTGTGTCCCGTAATAAAGCTCCAGGCGTTCTTTTACATTTGGAATCCCCACTGCGGAAAGTCCGTTTGTTTTTTTTGCATGACTGTTAAAAAGATCTCGGATCTGCTCTTTTGTCATTCCTCTGCCGTTATCCTTTACTATGAGGATCAGCTTTCCTTCACTTACGTTTCCGCTGATCCAGATTTTTCCTGTTTGTCGTTTGATGTCGATCCCGTGAAGAAGAGCATTCTCCACAAGCGGCTGAAGGATCAGTCTTGGAATATAGCACCGGTATGCTTCCTCAGAGATCTCATATTTCACCTGAAAGCTTCCCTGATAGCGAAAATCCTGCAGATGGATATAATTTTTCAGTATATGGATCTCATCGGCAACAGAAAGGAAGCTTCCCTTTTTGTTGATACTGGCCTGCAGAAGCTCCACGAAATCTCCAATAAGCCCCGCCAGCTCTTTTTCCCCTTTCAGAAATGCCGCAAATTTGATGGAGTTCAATGTATTATACATAAAATGCGGTGTGATCTGATACTGCAGTGCTTCCAGCTCTGCATCTTTTTTCTGCTGTTCCTCTTCGATCACCTGGGCGATCAGAGCTTCGATATAATCCAGCATGTGGTTGAATTCTTTTCCGAGGGTTCCGATTTCATCAGCAGTAGTCACTTCTGTACGGAGGCTCAAATCTCCCTCACCAACCTTCTCAACCGTGCCAGTCATGGATCTGAGCGGTCCGCAGACTACTCTGGAGAGCCACAGTGCCAGCAGCACAGCTGCCACAAAAACTGCACCAAATATTCCGATCAGAAAGAGCCGCATCCGGGAAAGTCCGCTTAAAACTTCTTTTTTCGGTACCTCCAGATATAAGCCGCAGTCTGAAAAGCTACCTCTGCTGAAAAAAGAGATCACACCGTTTTTTTCTGCATAGCCTTCCATTTTTGGAACATTCTGGTCTGTAATCTCCGGAAATGTTTTTCCAATGTCACTGTAGTCTCCGGATGTCACGATTTCATCATTTCTGTCTACCAGAACTATTCTGGTGATCTTTTCATCATTGACAGCTTCCAGATATTCGTAATAAATTGCCCGTTCCCTGATGTCTGCGACAACATACCCCAGAATCTCTCCGTTATCATCCTCTACCTTCTGGATCACAGAAAGAAAGCTGCCGCCTTCATGGATCGGAGATTCCACAAGAACCGGAAAGGAATCCAGTTCCTGTATTTTTTCCAATTCCTCGATATGTTCTCCTGAAATCCCCTGCTTGTTTACCGGAAATTCCTCAGAAGTCACAGCCATTTTTTTGTCTGGAAAGACAAAGTAAAGGGAGTTGATATCTTTATATTCCCGACTGTGTTCCCGGAGAAGCCCGGCCATATTTTCCAGGCTGTTTTCATTTCCTGTACAGCTGTAGTCCTTCGCATTATTCCGTATATCTGTATCCCAGGCAGTTCTCGTATTCACATAATAAATCTCTTTCAGGGATTCGTCCAGATCTTTTATAGTCTGCTGCATCCGTCCATACAGGATACCTGAATAATTTTCTTCGATCATCCCTGCTGCCCGAAAATAAAATACCACCGTAAGAGAACAGGCAGTAAACATGGTTACTGTCAGGATCGCCAGTAATATCTTTGCCCGGATACTTTTTAACATAGAACTCCTCCCTTCCGTAAAGCGGATATATGCCTCTCTATGCTATATGCCCATAAACGCAGGAAACAGCAGGAGTATCCTACCCCTGCCTGATTTCCTGTTTGCGGTTGAATATATGTTTTACAATAAAATATTTATAACTGTCCGTGTGCCTCGCGCTCGGTAAGCTCCTGCATGATCGCCGGATACATTTTGTCAAGCTTATATCCGAAAAGCGTTACAATGATCACTGCTGCAATGAGGATCGGTCCAAATTTATAAAGAGAAACGATCATCTCCAGTGCTGTTTCCGGCTGTGCAGTTATTCCTGCAGATGAGCTTACATATCCGGAACTGCTTAAAAGACCTGTGATCACTGCGGAGGCAAGACCTGCGCCAACTTTTGTTCCGATGGAGCCGCCTGCAAAGATCAGACTTTCCTGACGGATATGGTTTTTCCACTGTCCGAACTCTACTACATCACCAACCATACTGAATACAACTGCGTTCAGTGGAGCAAGTCCGATGGCACGTGTGACACAGCTCATAACCATGAAGCCGAAGCTGTATGGATTCAGGAAAAACAGAATCTGGCCGCCAAGTGCAACAAATCCACCGACAAATGCGATATTTCTTTTTCCGAATTTCTTGATCAACGGTGAGCAGATGAAGATTCCCACTACCAGAACCAGGGTTTCTGTAAGGAACAGTGCGCTGTACATCCATGTATCATTGTTGAAAATATATTTACAGTAGTACGGAAGAATGGTTCCTGTGATCGTAAAGGATACACTCTGTACTGTCCACAGAAGCATTACTGCCCAGAAATACTGATTTGCAAAAAGTGCCTTCAGCATTGTCGGAATCGGAAGCTTCTCATCTTTCTTTCTTGCTTCGATCTGAACCTTTTCCTCACATTTGAAGAAGCAGAGAAGCAGAAGTGCAAGTGCAAGCACTGCCCATACACTCATAACCTTGATCCATGCAGCCTGATCATTTCCAAGAAGCTTTACAAGCGGCAGTGTACAGGTTGCTGCAACGATCTTTCCGATAGGTGACAGTCCCATTCTCAATACACTGAGTTTATCTCTCTCTGATGATTCGCGGATCATCATTGAAGAAAGGCTTCCATATGGAAGATTGATCGCTGTATAGCATATGGTCGTACAGAAGTTATAGGTTACAAAGAGATACAGAAACTGAAGCATCCCTGTTGTACGCGGCACTGTGAAAAGCAGTACTGCTGACAGCGCAAACGGAATGCTCATCCACAGAAGCCAGGGTCTTGATTTTCCCCATTTGGAATTGGTCCTCTCTACAATGACACCCATGACCAAATCGGAAAATCCATCAAAGCATCTGGAAAGTAACATTACCAGTCCTACTGTTGCTGCGCTTATCCCTACATAATCTGTGTAAAACAGCGTCAGCAGTGTTCCGATCATTCCGAACACGATATTACATCCTACATCTCCTCCAGCATAACACAGCCCTGTTGATACCGAAAGTTTTTTCTTCTCCATCTTATTATCCCGCCCTTTCATTTCTTTTCGTTTTTTTTATTTTCGCTTTCCTTTTGATGATTCTATTTTATCGAAAATACGGGATTATCATAGTATGAGAAATTTTAGTTTTTTCGGTATTATTTTTACCTGACTGTTAAATCTGTACCAAAGTTTTTCTGCTTCTGATATCTCTACATCCTTCTTTTGTCCTATTTTTATGTTTTGTGTTTTATTTTTGGATACCAGCCTGACTTTTTACCGAATCAGTCAATGCCTCTGCCGGATTGTAAAAAATAATAAGCAGCGGATGGAAACCTGCTTGTATCAGGGATGAGAATGTCCGTCATCCTTCATATATGTATCAATATTTTCTTCGGTAAGCACCTGGGAATCCAGAATCTCATCTTCTCCTGTTCCCTCTCCCTCCAGATCCTTCACAATATACCGGATGGTTTCATAACCGATCTGATAACCGGACTGCGCGCCAAGCGCCACAATACGCCCATCCTGAACCGCTTTCAAGGCATCTTCCTGAGCATCTACGGAAACAATAGAAATCTCCCGTCCTTCAGTTGCCTCTGAAAGCCCCAGGGCCGTCACTGCACTTGTGGCCATGATTCCGTTAAGATCCGGATACTTCACCAGGATCTCATCCACATCCTTCTGGGAAACCCGCATATTGCTGTATCCGTTCCGAACCATTTCAATGGTGATCCCAGGCTCTTTTTCCATATATTTTTCAAATCCGGCAACACGCATCCGGTGTCCAGCCTGCTTAAAATCACCGGCGATCACGCCAATCTTTCCTTTATGATCCAGAGCCTTTGCAAGCTGCTCGCCCAGCTCATAGCCTAGTTTTTCATTGTCAATTCCAATATAAGGAATTTCTGAATCCTCTATGGGAGTATCACAGGCATATACAGAAATCCCCTTTTCTCTTGCGAAATTTAAATAATCTTCGCATTCATAGGAATCTATAGGAGAAACTGCCATCGCCTGGATATCGGTTTTCAGAAGATCCCGGATCATATTTTTCTGAACCTCTTCTTCTGTTTCGGAATCCGGGGACAGAATCACCACATCTGCATGATATTTTTCTGCCGCATCTTTCATTCCGTCGCAGACAGACAACCAATATTCACTGCTTTTAGATTTTGTAACAACACCGATCGTTACCTGCTCTTCTTCTGTTTTCTTTGCAGAAGACCCGCATCCGGAAAGGCTGCAAACTCCTATGACTGCCACCAGAATACAGATATACTTTTTTCTCATGAAGAATATGCCTCCTTTTCTTTTGCAGCTATATTTGCCACAGGAAAAAAGACTCCGGAGCCTTTTTCTCCGGTCCGGAGTCTTTTCCTATCTGGCAATGCAGGGTTTACAT
>NZ_JBDGAB010000041.1:0-32521 GCF_040910705.1 Blautia sp. RTP21359st1_E11_RTP21359_211015 | reverse complement strand
GTCGGAAAATCCGGGCCCTTGAGATAACGCATCAGCCCACGGGTGCTGATATCATTATTCTTCATGTATGCCTTCACAGCATCCACCACTTCGCCCAGGTTATGCGGCGGGATACTGGTAGCCATACCAACGGCGATTCCGTCTGCTCCGTTTACAAGGAGATTTGGGATACGCACCGGAAGTACTACCGGCTCCTTCTCTGTTTCATCAAAGTTCGGCATGAAGTCCACAACGTTCTTATCAAGGTCTTCCAGAAAAACCTCCTGGGTCAGCTTCTCCAGGCGGGCCTCTGTGTATCGCATGGCTGCGGCTCCGTCGCCTTCAATGGAACCAAAGTTTCCATGTCCGTCCACCAGTGTACGACCCTTTTTAAATTCCTGCGCCATGACTACAAGCGCATCATAAATGGAGCTGTCACCGTGGGGATGATATTTACCCATAGTATCTCCTACGATACGGGCACATTTACGGTACGGGCGGTCGTAACGGATGCCAAGCTCATACATATCGTAAAGGGTACGGCGCTGTACCGGCTTCAGTCCGTCACGTACATCCGGCAGTGCTCTGGAAATGATAACGCTCATGGCGTAATCGATATATGATTTCTGCATGATCTCCGCATAATCGGTGCGGATGATATTGTCCTGTTTCGTATTCATAGTTTATTCTCCCAATCAAATATCCAGCTCTGCATCTGTTGCATGCTCATAGATAAAGGCCTTACGTGGCGGAACATCGCTTCCCATCAGGATCTCTGTCACATCGGAGGCCATGCGGGCATCTTCGATCTCCACACGCTTCATCATTCTTGTCTCAGGGTTCAGGGTAGTCTCCCAGAGCTGCTGGGCGTCCATCTCACCGAGACCTTTGTATCTCTGGAGCGTGAAGCTTCCCGGTTTATGGCTCTTACGGTATTTCTCAAGAGCCTTGTCATCGTAGAGATATTCCTCCTGCCCCTTCTTCGGCATTACCTTATAAAGAGGTGGCATGGCAATATACACATGTCCCTCATAGATAAGCTCCGGCATAAAACGGTAAAACAAGGTCAGAAGCAGAGTAGAGATATGAGCACCATCCACATCCGCATCGGCCATGATCACGATCTTGTCATAACGAAGCTTCGTGATATCAAAATCATTTCCGTAGCCTTCGGAAAAGCCGCAGCCAAAGGCATTGATCATAGTCTTGATCTCTGCGTTGGCCAGCACCTTGTCGATGGTAGCCTTCTCTACGTTGAGGATCTTACCGCGGATTGGAAGGATCGCCTGATAGTTACGATCTCTGGCTGTCTTGGCCGAACCGCCGGCGGAATCTCCCTCTACGATAAAGATCTCACACAGTGACGGATCCTTTTTCTCACAGTTGGCCAGCTTGCCGTTGGAATCAAAAGAGTATTTCTGTTTGGTGAGAAGGTTTGTCTTGGCACGCTCCTCGGTCTTACGGATCTTGGCCGCCTTTTCCGCACAGGAAAGGACGATCTTCAGTGTTTCCAGATTTCGGTCAAAAAACAGTACCAGCTGTTCTCCTGCTACCTTGCCGGTGGCTCTGGATGCGTCCTGGTTATCCAGCTTGGTCTTGGTCTGTCCCTCAAAGCGGGGTGCCGGATGTTTGATGGAGACTACAGCAGTCATTCCGTTTCGGATATCTGCACCTGTAAAATTGGGGTCTTTATCCTTCAGTACACCGATCTCACGTGCGTAGGTGTTCATTACCGTTGTGAATGTAGTCTTAAATCCGGTCAGATGAGTTCCTCCCTCTGCATTGTAGATATTATTGCAGAATCCGAGAACGTTCTCACGGAACTCATTGGTAAACTGAAAAGCAACCTCCACCTGGATCCCGTCTGCCTCTCCTTTAAAATAAACCGGATCATGGAGAGGCTGTGCATTCTTGTTAAGGTCACGGATAAAGCCTACGATCCCCTCCGGCTCATGATACTCGATATCCTCAGGAGTGTCCCCTCTTCGATCCTCAAAATGGATGGTAAGCTCCGGATTCAGATAGGCAGTCTCATGAAGACGGCTCTTTACATCCGCTGCTCCAAATCTTGTTTTCTCAAAAATCTCCGGATCCGGAAGGAAATTCACACAGGTTCCGGTACCTCTGGTCTTCCCTAATTTGGGGAGAAGTCCTGCTTCCAGTTCAATGGTAGGGATTCCTCTCTCATAGTGGTCATGATGTATATAGCCATCACGGCTGATCTTAATATCCAGATACGTAGATAATGCGTTCACTACGGAAGAACCTACACCATGAAGTCCGCCGCTTGTCTTATATGCGGAATTGTCAAACTTACCGCCTGCATGAAGGGTTGTAAAAACAAGACGCTCCGCAGATATTCCCTTGGCATGCATATCCACCGGGATCCCTCGTCCATTATCCTCTACTGTACAGGAACCGTCCTTCTCAAGAACTACATGGATACGGCTGCAGTACCCTGCAAGGTGCTCATCCACCGCATTGTCTACGATCTCATATATCAGATGGTTCAGTCCCTTTCTGGATACGCTTCCGATATACATACCGGGGCGCTTTCGCACGGCCTCGAGGCCCTCCAGGACAGAGATACTGCCCGCATCATAAGTGTCTTTTTTTGCCATTCCACTGATTCCTTTCTTTTTTATATTCGAACATTTGTTTGTATTATACTCAAAATATATGTACTTGTAAAGTCCACATGATCATCTTTTCTCTGCAATTTTTCCAAAAGATACGCGTGGCAGTTCAAGGAACCGGTCTTCCGAAAAATCGCTTTCTTCAGCCGCCACAGCCTATCTATTCTATCAAAAGTATCTGTAAACTTCAAGCAATTTGTGTCTGTCTGAATACAACAGGCGGAAAACCCTGCTTTTTATGAAAGCATGTTTTCCGCCTGTTTCTGATCATTTCAGGAAATTTTTTCCAGAAGCTTCTCCTCGCACAGGGGCCTGGAAAAATAATATCCCTGTATCATATCCACACCCCATTTTTCCAGAAGCTTTACCTCCTTTTCGGTCTCAGCGCCTTCTGCGATCACCTTATATCCCATATGCTGCAGGATCATGACAATGCTGCGATAAAAGGTAGCCGTCTGAGGATCGCTGCTGACCCCGGACAAAAGAGAACGGTCCATTTTTACTGCTGAAAACGGAATGCGAAGAACTGCGTTCAGATTTGCATAACCGGAACCGAAATCATCCAGGCACATGTGGATCCCCACTTCTGCAAAATCATCAATGGCTGTGCAGAAGCTTTCGCTGTATTCGGTTGCCACGTTTTCCGTGATCTCAAACTGAAAATATCCCGGATCCAATCCATACCCCTGTATGATCCCGATAAGCACATGGCTGTATCCGGGTTTCATCAATTCAGAAGGAGAAAGATTGAATTTCACATTCCGGATCTTCTTCATGATATATTCATGTTCTTTTATAAAACGGCAGACCTTGTGAAGCTGAAGACATCCCACTGCCGAGATCATTCCCTGTTTTTCCGCGATCCCGATAAACACATCCGGCGGGATCATTCCCAGAGCAGGATGTTTCAGCCGGCTCAGTGCCTCCAGAGTAATAAAATCCTGGTTTTTTATAGAATATACCGGCTGATAATATACTTCAAACAGATCCTCTTTCACAGCCTTCTGAAGAAAATGCTCCACTTCCTGTTCATAGCGGAAGCCCTCCAGGATCTTGCTGTCCGACTGGATCAGGACCGTATCCTGACGGTTCTGTATCAGAGAGATCATATATTCAATATAAGAAAGAATACTATCCTCTTTTTCCAGTTTTTCCGCATTCATGATCCCGCAGATCGCAGCATGGAACGACACCTTTTCGTTTTCGATAAAAAACGGCTTTTTCAGAAATTCTTCTATGCCGTCTCTGGCTTTTTCATAATCTGTCAGCGAGTCCAGCACTGCCAGAAAGCAATTGCCTGTGATACGAAAGATCTGCACTGAATCCGTGATCTCCCGAAATCCCTTCGCCGCCCGGATCAGCAGCTGATCTCCCACTCTGGTACCGTAGATCCGGTTGATCTGCTTCATATTGCGGGCATCCACAGCAAGCAGATGAAAGCTTTCTTTTCGATAGAGCTTTTCTCCGATCCATTTGTCAAAATACTGTTTGTCAAATAAACCTGTCATACTGTCCGTATATTCACCTGGATTGTTCATAGTAAGATAGATCAGCCAAAGTCCTACAGAAAGTCCGAAGCCGGTAAGCAGTATTCTTTCCGCGGCAATCTGGAGAAACAGGCAGGCTGCTTCGATAAACCAAAATCTCCATATGGTGCGCCGTATTTCTTTTTCTGCTGTTTTTCCATAAAGTAACATAAATGCAACGATCACCAGCATAAAAAAGAATACATATCCATAGAGCAGAAAATGAAAACTTCCCCGGATAAATCTACCTTCCTGGTCAAAATAAAAAAGCCATCCCGTCCGTAAGTTTGCTGTAACTGCCAGCAGCATTGCAGCCGGCAGGACCACCCAGCCGGTTTTCAGCCATTTATACTTCTCCTTCTGTCTTCCGGTGATGATCCGAATGTAGCAGAAAAGCCCATAGGTAAGTATGACATCACAGAAATAATAGAGCGTCAGGACCAGCGCTGACATTCTGCAGCCTTCGCTGCTGCCGCCTCCCGCGATCACCGCACTCAGCATATCCAGCAGCACGTAAACGCCGCTGAAAGCCAGAAAACATACAAAATTCCTGTTTTCCGCATTGTTCAGTCTTTTATGAGAAAAATAATGTATCGCGATCATCGTCACCAGAACAAGGGATGTGATCTGAAAACAGTTAATATACTCCATTTTTCAAATCCTCCTTCTTTTTGTTCTCATAAAGCTTCCTGTCTGCCTCATATTTCCATTCTCCTATGGATTTCAGAGAACCATCCTTATTCCGCAGATGGCTGTATCCCAGAGATAACGAAAAACGATGTCTGCATCCTCTCCCAATATTCCGGAGCTCTTCTTTCAGGCGTTCCGGCCAGAATTCGTCCGGTACTTCCGGCTCATAGACCAGAACCGCAAATTCATCCCCGCCGATGCGGTAGCAGGTTCCTTTTTCCCGGAAAACGTTCTCCACACATCTGGCCGAGATCACCACCATCTCGTCTCCTGCAGCCCGTCCGTATTCTTCGTTGATCACGCGAAGCTGATCGATATCGATATACATAAGAAGGATATCCCGGTATCTGCCCATATCTGCGGAAATACTTTCCAGTTTTTTCTCAAAATTGGCTCTCGTCTCAAGTCCTGTCATCCCATCCTCTCTGGACAGTCGTTCGTAAGCCTGGGATTCCAGACGGTAACGGACATTGTCTGCCATCATCATGACTGCGTCTGCAATGACCAGCACAAGAAACACAAGATTTCCCAATTCAAAAATGGATCCATAGTAGGAAATCTCGAACAGCCAGTACAGGATCAGCGCTATGATACCACTTGTTCCCACGATGATATATGCAATGAGAAGCAGATGTATCTCACGCTGTTTATGCTTCCGG
Source organism: Blautia sp. RTP21359st1_E11_RTP21359_211015 (assembly GCF_040910705.1). Lineage (NCBI taxonomy): Bacteria > Bacillati > Bacillota > Clostridia > Lachnospirales > Lachnospiraceae > Blautia > Blautia sp. RTP21359st1_E11_RTP21359_211015. The sequence continues at coordinate 27,031 of NZ_JBDGAB010000041.1, read as the reverse complement.
TACTCCCGGATCAGAAGTACCGCTGATATCAGGACCCACACAAACAGCAGGATATGTGTTACAAACAGCATATCCTTAAATTCAAAGACTCCCAGGATCACCAGAACTCCCTGTAAAACAGCATTCAGATAAAATGTAAAGATTCCAAGATCCAGGAGCCTGTATTTTTTCATGTTTCCGATATTCTGCAAAAAACGCAACATCGGAACTGCTAGCAGCATGAACATATAAAAAGAAATGAGACATAATACTTCGGGGCATCTGCTGTAGCTTTGTGCCAGTGATGAGTCCGTCACCAGCCAGATACTGCACATCATAAGGAACAGTGCCACATCCCGGAACCGTCTGTCCGGCATCTGCCTTATTCTCATATAGATGCAGATGCACAGGGCGATCATACTTAATACGATCATGATCGTTGCCGCCCCTAAAGGAATGGCTGCTTTTCTGATCTGATACCAGGCTATTGCACTTCCGGTTCCTATGCATACCGGCTCTATAACATATTTTCCTCTCTGAGGCGCAGAATAGCTGAACGTCAGGACTTTTCCCTCTGTGTCATTACCCAGAGCGGCGATGCACTGCACCTTGGAACGCATCTGCACATTTTTGGAAAACATGGCCTCCTTATATTCATACAGGATCTTTCCATTCAGGCGTATCACCAGATCGTACTGGGCTCCTGTAGAAACCACGGTCATTCCTCTGCTTTCCGCTCCCAGACTTTCATTGTACAGGATCAGCTTTTCACCTGTTTTTGCCGGAATTTCCGCAGGCAGGGTGATCTCCTGTTTTTTTCCGTCTTTTATGTAGTACCATCCTTTGTTAAGAAGCTGTACACTGTCCTGCTTCTGGATCAGCCCCCCTGTGTGGATCGCCGCAAAGATCGCGCCAAAAACCAGCAGTACCACAACAAAAAGAAAGGATTCTCCCTTCCATATCAAATTTTTCTTTTTTCTGTAATCCATACTCTTCCTCTTTATATTTTTTTATTCCATTTCGTTTTGTATCTATCATATCATCAATCGATTTTTCCGTCAAAAAAATTGTCAAAAAACAGGGTGAAAATTTTTTTCAAAAAAAGAAAAAAAGTGCTTGCATTTTGTAAGAAAGTATTATATACTAACGAAGTCGGTTGCGGGAAACAACAGAAATCAAGAGCAAACGACACAAATGAATATGGCCAGTTGGTCAAGGGGTTAAGACGCCGCCCTCTCACGGCGGAAACACGGGTTCGATTCCCGTACTGGCTATCAACAGAAAGCAGTTAGGATTTTTATTCTGACTGCTTTTTTTGTGATTGTTATACTTCACTTTTTCCTGTTATCGCTTTCAAACGTTGCTCTGAACATTGCATATAAAAATTTCGTTCTTCCTGTTTATCTGTTTTCTGTATTTTCACATATATTATTTTGCTTTTCTTTCTCTTCTGTTTTATAATTTCCCCTGAAAATACTTAAGATAAGGGGTGACTTCTCATGCATCACAAACGTTCTTTTCGCAGAAAGCTGCAGACATTTTTTCTTTCTCTGCTGCTTGTTCTGCTAACAGTCGCAGGAGTTCCCTCTGCTGCTTACACAGCCGAGGCTGCTTCTGCTGACACAACAATGGCTGTACACTTTCTGGATGTAGGGCAGGGGCTTTCGATCCTGGTCCAGTCACAGGGGCAGAATCTCCTGTATGACGGCGGTGACCGAGGACATTCCAGTTTCGTGGTTTCCTATCTGCAGAAACAGAATATTTCCATCATTGACTATATGATCTCCTCCCATTATGACGAGGACCATGTGGCTGGTCTTGTAGGATGCCTGGACAGCTTTTCCGTAAAAAATGTGATCGGTGCAGATTATATACAGGATACAAAGATCTATCAATCTTTTGAAAACAGTGTTGCCTCTCAGGGATTAACTGTGCAGCATCCGGAGCCCGGAACGGATTTTGCTTTCGGAGGCGGGAAATTTACGATTCTTTCTCCTCAATCGATCAGCAGCAACGATAACGACAATTCTGTTGCGATCCGGCTGGAAAACGGAAATAACCATTTTCTTTTTACCGGGGATGCAGAATCTGCCGGGGAGGAAGCGATCTGTGATCTGGGACTTGATCTTTCCTGCGATGTGATCGTTCCGGGACATCACGGTTCTGCCACTGCCACCACCTGGGATCTGCTCCAGAAGACTGTTCCGGAATATGCAGTGATCAGCTGCGGCGCCGGTAATTCCTACGGACATCCTCATAAGGATACCATGGATAAGCTTGCGGATATGGGAATACAGGTATTTCGTACTGATGAGCAGGGTACGGTGATCGCAGTCAGCGACGGAAGCAATATCCAGTGGAACCAGAGTCCCTGTAATGATTATTCTGCTGGAGATGAATCGGATATCGGCACACAGCCTTCCTCCGCTTATAAGGATTCCGGTGCGTCCGGCTATGGATCTTCTGATTCGGCTGCTGCAGATCCTCAGACCGGAGTGCAGGCCGATCCGGAGCCAGTGGGTGATATGGTCTGGATCTCCGCTACCGGAAGCAAGTACCACCGGATCCCTAACTGCGGAAATATGAATCCGGATAATGCCACAGAAATGACACGTTCCCAGGCCGAAGCTGCAGGGTATAAAGCCTGCAAGAAGTGTTATTAGAAACGTCTGCATGCTGTCAGGTTTTCTGAATATCATGCAGTATTGACATAATATGGATAATCTTTGAGAACATTATTTAAGGACAGCTGTATCATAAATTGATATGACAGGCTGTCCTTTTCTTTTACTATTTTATAATATCCTCCGCCGGTTCAGCCGGTACGAAAACTCTCTTCTTTTCTTTTTTCTCCTTTTTTGCTGCCTTGGCCCGCTCGGTAGCCTCCCTGCAAAATTCCATCTGGGAATTTATCAGCGTTTTGCCACGTTTGTCCTGCTTCTCATACAAACCGGAGGGTTGCAGGATATGTGCCTTTACATTGTCACGGAATTCCAGATCCAGCACATGCATGATCTCTTCCTTGATCCGCTCATCTTCCACAGGGAAAACAATCTCCACACGACGGTCAAGGTTACGTGGCATCCAGTCCGCACTTCCCATATAGATTTCATCGGAACCGCCATTGCGGAAATAGAAAATACGGCTGTGCTCCAGGAAATTACCGACGATCGAACGCACATGGATATTTTCGCTGATACCCGGAATGCCCACCTTCAGGCAACAAATGCCGCGGATCAGAAGATCGATCCTGACACCACAGGAAGAAGCATAATACAGCGCTGCAATGATCTCAGGGTCACACAGAGAATTCATCTTTGCCGCAATGTGAGCCTCTTCTCCCTTTTTCGCATGCTCCGCTTCTCTTTCGATCATTTTTACAAAACGGTCCTTCATCCAGATCGGTGCAACGATCAGGCGATTCCAGCGCTTCGGCTCGGAATATCCGGAAAGCATGTTGAACACAGCAGTTGCATCCTCTCCAAACCGTTCGTCACAGGTAAATATACCACAGTCTGTATAAAGCTTGGCTGTGGAATCGTTATAGTTTCCGGTTGCCAGATGCACATATCTGCGGATCCCGTTTTCTTCTCTTCTCACAACAAGAGTGATCTTACTGTGTGTTTTCAGGCCCACCAGACCATAGATCACATGACAGCCTGCCTTTTCCAGCATTTTTGCCCAGACGATATTGTTTTCCTCATCAAAACGCGCTTTCAGCTCTACAAGAACAGAAACCTGCTTGCCGTTTTCTGCGGCTTGAGCAAGTGCCGCAATGATGGGTGAATTGCCGCTGACGCGATACAGGGTCTGCTTGATTGCCAGTACATCCGGGTCCTTTGCCGCCTGACGCACGAAATTCACCACCGGATCAAAGCTCATATACGGATGATGCAGGAACACATCACCCTCCCTGATCACCTGAAAAATATCTTTATCATTCTGAAATGCAGGCACTGCTGCCGGTTTGTATTTCGGTTCCTTGAACTGATCGTATCCGTCAATACCATAAACCTTCATCAGCATGGTCAGATCCAGCGGTCCGTTGATAAAAAAGATATCATCTCCATGAACCTGAAACTCCATTTTCAGAATATCCAGAAGCCGCGGATCCATCTTATCTTCCACTTCCAGGCGGATCACCTCGCCCCACTGGCGCTTTTTCAGCTGTTTCTGGATCTCAACCAGAAGATCCTCTGCCTCATCCTCGTCAATAGGAAGATCCGCATTACGCATAATCCTGTACGGATGGGCACAGATCACATCATAGCTTAAGAACAGCTTGTCGATGTTGCGCTCAATGATCTGTTCCAGAAGTGTTACGGTTGTATGGCCTTTTTTCTCAGATGGAATGATCACTACTCTCGGAAGTACAGAAGGCACCTGTACAGTGGCAAAATCAATCTCTTCTTTTCCTTTTTTGGTATCTTTTTTGGAAAGAAGTGCTCCGATATTCAACGTTTTATTACGGATCAGAGGAAACGGTCTGGAAGAATCCATTGCCATTGGTGTCAGGACCGGATATACATTATCTTCAAAATACTGATCCACAAATTCTTTCTGCTTCTCGGAAAATGCCTCGTGCTCAAAGATCACATGAAGTCCTGCTTTTTCAAGTGCAGGGACCAGAGACCGGTTTAATGTACTGTACTGTACGTGAACAAGATCATGTGTCTGCCGGCTGATGGCTTTCAGCTGTTCCTTGGCTGTCATTCCTGCAATATCTGTTTTTTTGTACCCTGCATGAACCTGATCCTTCAGGGATGCAACACGAACCATATAAAATTCATCCAGATTGGATGAGGTGATACTCAAAAATTTCAGTCTCTCAAACAGAGGTAGATTTTTGTCTCTGGCTTCACTGAGCACACGATCATCAAATTTGATCCAGCTCAGCTCTCTGTTTACAAAATATTCCGGTTTGTCAAATTCCTTAAATTTCATACAAAAACCTCCTCCGTTATCTTCTTCCCTTCCGTCTCATTACAAGCCGGATTCCAAACACCTCTTCAAAAAATTCCTTTTTATCTTTCAGAAGCCCCAGTTCCAGAGAAACATCCCTTGCGGAATCCACCACCAGGTAAAGAATCCTGTCTTTTAAGGTTACATTAAGCGCTTTTACCTTCTGGTAATGGCTTCTGTCCATAGCATTGGCCAGGCGGAGAATCGCGGTCAGCTTCGCAGTCAGGAGATAATTTCCCCTATTCATGGATGTTTCACGGTTGATTTCTTCGTAGCAGCCGAATTCTCTGGTATTATACCTTACCGCACTTGCGATCACCTGCCGCTCCTCTGTGGAAAGACCTATGATTTCCGTAGCCATGATGATCCGGTAAGAGCATTCTGCCACCTCACTCATACTGATATATTTTCCGCAGTCATGAAGAAGAACTGCAATCTGCAAAAGAAGCCGTTCACGTTTTCCCATGCCGTGGATCTTCCTTGTGCTGTCAAAAATATCCAGTGCCACATCGGTAGTTCCTGCAATGTGGTTCTTTCCGCTGGAATACCTTTTGGCAATGTTCCTGGATGCCACCAGGATATCATTTTCAAAATTGTGTACACTTTTCAGATATTTGTTTTTTTCCGCATAGTCATAGGCAATCCCGTCCAGAAGAGAAACACCCGGGATCCAGAGTGCTTCTGCCTGAAAGATTTCTATAAAATTTCGGATGATAACCATGTTCGGCACGATCAGAGACGCATATTCCGGTTCCAACTCCATGGATTCGGCAAGGTCATGATCGGACATGTTTACAATGGTCTCGTATTTCTTCAGGAATTCCTCCTTTGTGATGATATTCTCTCCGGATCTGTCCTGAAAGATCGTATCTGTGAGAAAATCTCCCATCAGGATCAGATTGGAGATTTCCTTGTCCTTAAGATAAAGACGTTGAAAGCTTATCAGATCATTTCGGATAAATTCCTCTATCAGCCGGTCATAATGTGGAGTTGTTTTCTCCAGTTCTTTCAGACGTTCGCGGATACGAAGACTTCCCATACGGATACTCTGGGTCAGCACCAGAGCATCTTTGTCAAAGAGAGAAATCTGCAGATTTCCTCCTCCGATATCCAGGATCGCCGTCCCCTTCTGAATAGCCTTTTTGAAGCCGGATTCAATGGCAGCAATGGATTTATATCCCAGAAAATGCTGTTCCGCATTACTCAGGATCTCTACCCGGATACCAGTTCTCTGATAGATCTGCTCCAGGATGATCACCGGATTTTCCAGCTCACGGAGAGAGCTTGTTGCACACGCACGCCAGCTTTCTACCCCAAATTCAGCCATCATGCGTTTAAAATCATTAAGGATCTCGCAGAGCTCATCTACAGTCTCCATCTCTAGCCGTCCTGCAGCATAAGTTCCACGGCCCAGCTCCAGCTGGTAACGGACATCATTGATCTCCCGGAAGCCGATCCGCTTTGACATTTCAAAGATCTTCATACTGACTTCATAGGAGCCTATATCAATTGCTGCAAAGGTTGTCACCGCCATAGTTTTTCATCCTTTCCCCCAATACACAGGTAAACTATTTCTTTTTTTCTTCCTCTGTTCCCACAATATAATCAATAAACTGCTGCGCTGCACGTCCGGTCAGTCCGCCGTGAGAGATCTCCCACTGGTTGGCTTTCAGAAGCAGTTCCTCCTCCGGCATGGTAACTCCATAACGGGCTGCCAGTGTGCGGACGATCTCCTGGAACTGTTTTTTGTCCGGTTTGCCAAAGTAGATACGGACGCCAAAGCGATATACCAGGGAAAGCTTCTCCTGCACGGTGTCGGAGGAATGCAGATCATTGTCATCTGCGATCTCCAGCTTATCTGTGGCACGCTCACGGACAAGATTACGCCGGTTGCTTGTGGCATAGATCAGGACATTGTCCGGTTTTTTCTCAAGACCGCCCTCGATCACGGCTTTCAGGTATTTATATTCGATCTCAAACTCCTCAAAGGAAAGATCGTCCATATAAATGATAAAACGATAGTTACGGTTTTTGATCTGGGCGATGACTTCATTAAGATCCTGGAACTGATGCTTATAGGCCTCAATGATACGAAGTCCCTGATCATAATACTGGTTCAGGATTCCCTTGATACTGGAAGATTTACCGGTTCCCGCATCACCAAAGAGCAGACAGTTGTTCGCCTTTCTCCCCTGTACAAATGCCTCTGTATTATCAATGAGCTTTTTCTTGGCGATCTCATATCCTACCAGATCATCGATCTTCACATGCGCGATCCTTGTGATAGGCTGGATCTCCACCTTTCCCTCCTCATCGTGGCCGATACGGAATGCCTTATGGAGACCAAGCTTGCCAACACCGAAATCTTTATAGAAGGATACCATATCATCCATAAATTCTTCGGTTGTGGTGGCTGCTGCCAGGGTTTTGCTCATCTGACAGATACGGTCACGGATCCTGGTATTAAAGAGCTTGCTGTTCTCATCCGGTGTCTGGTAATCACAGATCACCCTGCAGCATACAGTTCCGAACACTTTATCAAAGACCGTGATGTCAAAATCATACAATTCCTTGAAAATCTGGAAATCATTTTTTGCCAGGTCGTTAATGCTGCCCTTGATCGCTCCTCGTATCTCGCTTGCCATACTGAAAGCGTTCTCATGATTTACCAGAAGGAAGGTAAGATATGTATGCCAGATATTTCCGGAAAAACCGTACATTCCTGCCAGCTCCACCAGCCCGTTGACACTTTTGAAAAACTGGTCTTCTCTTGCCTTGAGTGCTTCTTCATCTGCTTCATAAAGATTAATAAGTTCTGTCATATCGTCCAGTATCTCACCGTTTGAAAATCCACGGTAAAGGATACATTCCTGAATTCTTGCCAACATAATAATTTAACTCCTCTGTATCTTAATAATTTCCAAGAACACGGAGAACATTCGCCTCTGCCTCGATTCCTCTTAACGCATTCTCCACAGCGCTTTCGCCAAGTTTCCCTGTGAAATCCACGAAAAAACGGTATTCCCAGGATTTTCCCGGAATCGGACGGGATTCAATTTTGGTCATGTTCAGTCCGTTGTAGATAATATGTGAAAGCATGTTGTAAAGAGTTCCGCTTTCATGAGGCAGCTCAAAACAGATGCTGATCTTCCCGGCCTTTTCCTCGTATTCCGGTTTCCTGCTTACAATAATAAAACGTGTAGAGTTTGCTTTTTCTCTGCAGATATTTTCTGCAAGGACCTTCAGACCGAATACCTCACCAGCCTCACGGCTTGCGATAGCTGCCACGCCTTTGTCCCCCACCTCACTGACCTTTTTGGCCGCGCCTGCGGTGTTTTCCACTTCCTTCTTTTTCCAGGAAGGGTTTTCCTCCAGAAATGCCTTGCACTGGGCAAGCCCCTGAGGATGAGAGCAGACTTCCCTGATATCCCCTATCTGTGCATCCGGCATGCCCAGAAGCACATGATCCACACGGATGATCTGCTCGCCTACGATATACAGCTTGTACTCCATAAGAAGGTCATAGATATCAGCCACGATACCTGCAGTAGAATTCTCAATAGGAAGTACCGCATAATCGGCCTTGCCATGGGTTACATCCTCCATAGCTGTCCTCCATGTTTTTACATGGTAGCTTTCGATATTTTTCCCAAAGTACTGCCGCATAGCCGCATAGCTGTAGGCTCCCTCTACACCCTGGAACACAACCGTTGCGTTTTCAAGGGGAACATGCTTCACAGTTGTGAAATTGCGCTCTCCGTAAATCCCATGCTCTGTCAACAGCTGGTACTGTCTCTTACGGCTGATGGCCATGATCTGACGAAAAAGCTCCTGCACGCCGAGGCTGTTAAAGTCCCCGTGGGCCTTGTTTTTCAGCGTATGGATCTTCTGGCTCTCACGTGCCGGATCCAGTACCTGCTTACCGGTTTTTATTTTATATTCAGCGACTTCCTCACTCACCTTCATTCGTTTTTCAAAGAGACGTACGATCTCACTGTCGATCTCATCGATCTCGTCTCTGTATCTTTCCAAATCCGTCATTGGTTTCCTCCGTTATGTTTCCTGATAATTTCTGTAAGATCCCCCAGGAACGCCAGGGAACCAAAAGCAATGATCACATCCTCTTTTCCTGCCAGCTGATAGGCCTCTGCTACTGCGGCTTCGATGTTGTCAAAGGGCCTTACATCAGAATGAAATTCCCGCACCGCATCTGCCAGCTCCTGCGGGGTCAGAGCCCTGGGGTTATCCGGTGCCGCAATCGTCAGGATGGTATCTGCGTATTTTTCTGTTTTCCGGATGACCTTGCGGTAATCCTTGTCACGGAACATTCCCATGATGTAGATGATCCTTTTTCCCTTAAAATACCGTCCAATGGATGCAGCCAGCATGTCTGCCGCTGCAGGGTTATGAGCTCCATCAACCACAAAATCCGGTTCTGTCCCGAGAAGTGCAAATCTTCCCGGCCAGGTGGTACGTTTCAATCCATCCTGTCTCTGGACCAGTGTTGTGGGATATCCCTGTTCATTCAGGATTTCCAGTGCTCGGAGCGCTGCCACCGCATTTTCCTTCTGATAGGCACCTGCCAAGGATATTGTATATTTTTCTCCTTTATAAAGAAAGGTCTGGCCAGTTATGGATGCTTCCAGTACCTCTGCGCTGTCCTGGTCTGCCGCCTCGTATGGCACATTCTGTTCTGCGCATATTCTTCGTATGACCGCCTCTGCCTCCGGCTGCTGCTTTACAGTTACCATATGACTGTTCGGTTTAATGATGCCGGCCTTTTTTTCTGCTATCTCGCCCAGGGTATTTCCAAGAAATGCCGTATGATCCATACTGATGGATACCAGAATGGAAAGAACTGTAGTACTTATAATGTTGGTGGCATCCAGATCACCGCCCATACCAACTTCCATTAATACCAGATCGCATTTCTCATCCCGAAAATAAAGAAATGCGGCTGCAGTTTCAATTTCAAATACTGACGGATGCGGTTTTCCCTCTTTTACGATCTCATCGATCACCTCCGCGATCCTTGTCACATATGCTGCAAATTTCTCTCTGCTGACAGGTTCTCCGTTAACCTCCATCCTCTCTCTGTAGGAATAGACCGCCGGGGAAATATATCTTCCGACCCGGTAACCTGCACCTGATAAAGCGGAATACAGATATGCGATCACAGAACCCTTTCCGTTAGTTCCCGCTACATGAACATACTTCAGTTCATCCTGGGGATCTCCAAGCCGCCTCATCAGTTCTCTCATATTTTCCAGTCCCAGAACAATTCCCTTTTTCAATTCCGCAGCTCTGATGTAGGCACGACTTTCTTCATAATTCATCGTCTGTTTTCTCCTTCCGCATGTGTTGATGATCCATTACTGCTTTTTCACTTTGCAGTAATAATTTTGTTCATTATAACCCACGTGTATATTTTTTTCAAGGCAGGGAAGGCTATTAAAGACGCTTTTCCACGTTAAATATATTTAAAGTCCAGGCGGATATTCGCAGCCCCGCAGGGGACTTTCTTAATTCAGTTAAACTGACATTTTTCCGGAAAGCGCAGGATTTCTGCTGATGAAAAGGAGCTTTAAAATGCAAAAGAAGGATTTTTTTCTATGCGGTTTTACAGGCTGGTGTCTGGAGATCTTATGGACAGGACTGCACTCTCTTGTCACCGGACATTTTACTATGATGGGCAAAACCTCTCTTCTGATGTTCCCTGTTTACGGACTTGCAGCACTGATCCGTCCGGCTTACTACAAGCTTGCCCGCTTTCCGGTTATGGTACGGGGGATCATTTACAGCTGCGGGATTTTTTTCGTGGAATTTTTAAGCGGATCTTTTTTTCAGAAGCTTCACATCTGTCCCTGGGATTATTCTCATGTTCCGCTTCAGTATAAAGGAGTGATCCGGCTGGACTATGCTCCTCTGTGGTTTTTTACCGGTCTCTTTTTCGAATGGCTTCTTCGACAAAATCCTCGGAAAGTCTCTTGAAAATCTCACAGTTATATTATATGATAACTGGAAGGAATCTTATTTCCAGTAAATAATTGGAGGTACAACATGAGACATTTAATGAGTCCATTGGATTTCTCGGTTGAAGAGCTTGATAAGCTTCTGAATCTCGCCGACGACATCGGGAAAAATCCAAAAAAGTATGCGCATACCTGTGATGATAAAAGGCTTGCGACATTGTTTTACGAACCAAGTACACGTACACGTTTAAGTTTCGAAGCAGCCATGATGAATCTTGGAGGAAAGGTTCTCGGTTTTTCTTCTGCTGATTCTAGCTCCGCATCCAAAGGCGAAAGCGTTGCCGATACTATTCGCGTTGTTTCCTGTTATGCAGATATCTGTGCTATGCGTCATCCGAAAGAGGGTGCTCCGCTTGTAGCTTCTATGTCATCCAATATTCCGGTGATCAATGCCGGTGATGGCGGCCACCAGCATCCTACCCAGACATTAACCGATCTTTTAACTATCCGCTCCCTGAAGGGCAGACTTGACAATATTACCATCGGCCTCTGCGGTGACCTGAAATTCGGCCGTACCGTTCACTCTCTGATCGAGGCTCTGGTCCGTTATGAAAATGTGAAATTTGTTCTGATTTCTCCGGAGGAGCTTCGTATTCCAAGCTATATCCGTGAGGATGTTCTAAAACGCAACAATGTCGAGTTTGTCGAGGAGGAACGTCTGGAGGATGCACTTCCGGATCTGGATATCCTGTACATGACCCGTGTTCAGAAGGAACGTTTCTTCAACGAAGAGGATTATGTCCGCATGAAAGATTTCTATGTTCTGGACAAACAGAAAATGGAGCTTGCACCGAAGGATATGTATGTCCTCCATCCACTCCCTCGTGTTAACGAGATTTCTGTTGAAGTGGATTCTGATCCACGTGCCGCTTATTTCAAACAGGTCCAGTATGGTGTGTATGTCCGTATGGCCCTGATTCTTACATTACTGGAGGTGGAACTGCCATGTTAAACGTAGGTGCTCTTCGTGAAGGTTATGTTCTGGATCATATCAAAGCCGGCAAGGCAATGACGATCTATCATGACCTGAAGCTGGATAAGCTGGACTGTACGGTTGCTATCATCAAAAATGCCCGCAGCCAGAAAATGGGAAAAAAGGATATCATCAAGGTTGAATGCCCCATCGAGGATCTGGATCTGGATATCCTTGGTTTTATCGATCATAATATTACCGTAAATATCATCAAGGACGAAAAGATCGTTGCAAAGAAAGAGCTGAAGCTGCCGAAGCAGGTTGTGAACGTGATCAAATGCAAGAATCCTCGCTGCATTACTTCCATCGAGCAGGGACTGGATCAGATTTTTGTTCTTGCAGATGAAGAGAATGAGGTTTACCGGTGTAAGTATTGCGAGGAGAAATATAGAGGTAAACGGAATAAATAGGGATTCAAGGATTCCTGCGAGAATTATTGACAACCGGACGCGTCCGGCTCCTGCGAAGGCCTGAATATCGAAGCGGGAACTGGGCGCTGTGTTTTCATAGAAAAGTTTTTTACAAAAAAGCAACTGATATTTTACAGAACATATCTGCAAAATATCAGTTGCTTTTATTATGTGCTTATTATCATACACAGTCAGACCGATAAGCCGGGTTATGTCGTTGGGTGATCATCTATCTAGGCCTTCCGTTGCCAGAAGGCTCCAGCGACCTACCTGAAAGCACGACGGGCCGCCGTATGGCTTTCTTCTCGGTCTTGCTTCGAATGGAGTTTACATGTGCCCGCTCTGTTACCACAGCGGCGGTAGTCTCTTACACTGCCTTTCCACCCTTACCCCGCAAAACGGGGCGGTTTATTTCTGTTGCACTGGTCTGGGAGTTACCTCCACCGGACGTTATCCGGCATCCTGCCCTGTGAAGCCCGGACTTTCCTCGTCTGGACCCTTTCGTCTGTCCAGCCGCGATCACCTGGCCTGGCTGCGCACCTGCTATTTTAACACAGGTGTATAGACTTGTAAAGTTGGAATTTTCTTGGTCTCCTATGTCTTTTACATGGAAATCCATCCAAATGCATTTGCCACAGAACTGAAAAGAATGATCGCCGCAAAGATTGGGCAAAGATACTGGATCATAAAATTAAAGATTCTTTTTCTGCGGAAAGTACCACCTTCCTGCAGTACTTCCTCTTCAATCTTCTTTGTACCAACTACTCTGGATATCAGAAGACAGGTAGCAATCGCTGCGATCGGCATCATGACAGAGTTCGTCAGGAAATCAAAGAAATCAAGGAACTGCATTCCAATGATCTTAACACACGCCAGAGGACCATAGCCAAGAGAAGAAAGACTTCCGAGAACAACCATGATAATTCCGACAAATACTGTCGCCTTCTTGCGTCCCCATTTCAGTTCATCCTGAAAAGTAGATACTGCACTCTCAGTCAGTGCAATAGAACTGGTCAAGGCTGCACAGAGAACCAGTACAAAAAACAGGATTCCAACCAGAGTTCCAAATCCCATGCTTGCGAATACCTTCGGAATCGTAATAAACATCAGTGCCGGTCCCGCCTGTAACGTATCCGGATCTCCACCGGAAAATGCAAACACTGCCGGAATGATCATCAGACCTGCCATCATTGCGATCGCTGTGTCAAAAATTTCTACATTTTGTGTAGAACCTTCAATAGATACATCCTTTTTCATATAGGAACCAAAAGTTACCAGAATACCCATCGCGATCGACAGAGAATAAAACATCTGTCCCATTGCCGCAACCACTGTCATCCAGGAGAAGTTTTTGATATTTGGTATCAGAAAATATTTCACACCTTCCAGTGCTCCTGGCCTCGTTACCGAATAAATGACAATGACCACAGACAAGAATACCAGTATCGGCATCATTAATTTGGAAACTCGTTCCACGCCATTCTGCACACCTGCATAAATGATCACCAGCGTAAGCAGTGTAAAAAACAGGAAACAGGTTTCTGTAGAAAATCCATCCGCTATAAAAGCAGAAAAATATCCGTCTTCAGCAAGAGTCTGACTGCCTCCCTTTACATACTCCACCAGGTATTTAATTACCCATCCACCGATCACGGAATAATACGGCACGATCAGAACCGGTATGATCGCATTGATCCAACCGCCCAAAGACAGCCACTTTGATTTACCAAAAGTTCCAAACGCACCTACCGGACTTTTCTTTGTCATACGTCCCAGAGCTGTCTCTGCCACGATCATAGAATATCCGAAGGTCAATGCCAGAATGATATAGATCAGTAAAAAAATTCCACCGCCGTACTTTGCCGCCAGATAAGGGAATCTCCATATATTCCCAAGCCCTACCGAAGCACCAGCTGCAGACAGTACAAATCCAATCTTCCCGGAAAATGTACTCCTCTCATGTTTATGTTTCTCCATAATTCTTCCTTTCCCGTCACATATTTGTTTTTTGTATTCTTTATGTCTTCTCAATTTCCGCTCATATGATAATACCATGCTTTTATCCCTCAGGCAAACAATATATTAAAAAAATACAGAGCCTATATTTCCTGAATTACTGTTCACTCCATTCTCAGTAACACGCTTCGCGGTGCACAGAATTTATGCTAATCACATAAATTCGCGCAGTATGGCTCGGGTTTTCTGTGACCTTCGCTCACAAAAAACACCTCGCGGAATATTACCAGTAAACAGTAATTTTCCTGTTCTGCATCCCACAACCATACTCTCCGCACATTTTATATTTTTCCTGCCAGCTGGATGCACCAGCCTGGGGGAGAGGATATCGGTTTGGGCTGCTGCGGAGGAGGGGTGATAACTACTTGGGCTGCGGGAGTCGGCGTTATTGCGGCAGGGTCAGCTGTCTGAGCCAACGGCGAGTTCTGGCCCTGCCGCAATGCTTTTAGCCGACTCACGGAGTCCTAGTAGTATCCCCCGACGGAGTCCCTGCCCGGACCGATATCCTCTCCCCCAGGCGTCCGTCGTCCGCCATCCGTCATTCTGCTACCACCACTTTCCCCAGCAGTATCCCCCCTACGCAACCATCCACTCTGACGTCATCATCCAAACATTCGTTCGTAAATTAATTTCCTACCGGAGCACCAACGTCCACTCCCGCCGATCCACAACCTCACCGATCACCCCAGCCTGCAAACCAGCCGCATCCAGCCGCTTCAGGATCTCCGGCACATCCCTCTCCGGAACCGCCGCCAGCAATCCCCCAGAAGTCTGCGGATCAAACACCAGATCCTCCCGCCAGAGTACCGCCGAACTCTTCACTCCGGTTTTTTCAGCAAACTCCCGGTTCCTGTAAGCCCCACCCGGAAGCAATCCCATAGAAGCAAACTCCTTCACATCCGGAAGCACCGGCAGCTTCTCCGTATCGATCACAACCGTCCGGTCACTGGCCACAGCCATCTCCGTAGCATGTCCCCCAAGGCCAAACCCCGTCACATCCGTACAGGCATGAACCTCAAACTCTTTAAAAACCTCACAGGCGTCCCGGTTCAGTTTCTTCATGGAAGCCAAAACCGCCTTACGTGCACCTTCCGTCACCAGCTCCGCCTTGATCGCCGTATTCACGATCCCCGCACCCAGCGCCTTCGTCAGGATCAGCTTATCTCCGGTCTGCGCTCCAAAATTCTTCCAGAACTTCCTCGGATCTACAAAACCCGTCACACTGAGCCCATACTTTGGTGTATCATCCTGGATCGTATGGCCACCGGCAAGAACCGCCCCGGCCTCCATCACCTTATCTGCACCACCACGCAGGATCTCTCCGAGGATCTCCACATCCATATCCTTCGGAAACGCCACAATATTCAAAGCCGTCTTTGGAATTCCACCCATAGCATACACATCACTCAACGCATTGGCTGCTGCGATCTGCCCGAAATCATAAGGATCATCTGCCACAGGCGTAAAAAAATCCAGTGTCTGGATCAGCGCCAGATCATCACTCACCCGGTAAACTGCAGCATCATCCGAAGTGTCCGTTCCAACCAGAAGATCCGGATCGCAGAACTTTGGCAGCCCTCCAAGAACTCCCGCCAGAGTCCCCGGTCCTACCTTAGCTGCACAGCCACAGTTTGGAGCCAGTTTTGTCAGTTGTACTTTTTCTTTCATGATCATTTTCCCTTTCCTTTAAGCCCTGTAAATCCCGACATCCATCCGCAGCACCACAGAGGACTTTAACTTTTCCGATTCACACTCAAAAGGCTCCACACACCACAGATCCTATGCACAGAGAAATCCTAATCTTCTCATCTTTGTGCCAACCGATATCTGCACTGCATAGAGCCTTATATCTACATATGGCTTTTTTTATTCATACAATTAATTTATACATTAAAACAACTACCGCCAATAAACTCCCTCAGAAGCGAATTAAACGGAACACCCTCACTGGGCACCGGCACAAAATAATCCAGGAACTTCAAAAGCCGCTTCGCCTCCTGATACTCCGGTTCACTCTTGTCAATTCCAAAAAGCAGCGGTTCCGCATAAACCTTCAGGCAGGCAAGCTCATACACAAGAGCAGAATTAAACATCACATCTGCTTCCTCCTGGAACGGAAAAATATTCTGCTCCTCGCCTCTCCGTACAGAAGGCCACCTTGCAATGGTATCCTTTGCGGAAGTTCCGCGTGTACGTGCATCACGGACAATTCGGCGGATCAGTCTTCCATCCGTTGTGGGGATCCGGTTATGCTCATCAATATTCAGCTGTGTCAGCGCACTGATATAGATCTTAAACTTACTCTCTTTTGGAAGGGCATAACTCAGCTTGTCATTAAGCCCGTGAATGCCTTCGATGACCAGGATATCATCTTTTCCAAGCTGAAGCTGGTCTCCCCGGTATTCCCTGCATCCGGTCTTGAAATTAAATGTAGGAAGATCCACGGTTTTTCCCGAAAGAAGATTCAGCATATCTTCATTAAACTGCTGCGTGTCAATGGCTTCCAGACACTCATAATTCTTTTCTCCGAATTCATCCAGCGGCGTATGTTCACGATCCACAAAATAGTTATCCACAGCAATGGGATGCGGCTTCAGACCATGAGCAGAAAGCTGAATAGATAATCTGTGAGAAAAACTGGTCTTTCCGGAAGAAGACGGACCTGCGATCATTACGAACTTTACATTGCCCCTTCTCCGGATCTCCTCGGCAATCGAAGAAATCTTGGCCTCATGGAGTGCCTCCTGAATCAGCATCAGGCTCTGCACACCTTCTCTTGTGATCCGGTCATTGAGATCTCCTACAGTGGCAACATCCAGCTTATCGCCCCACTCTTCCGATTCCTTCTGCACATGGAAGATCTTAGCCTGGGGTTCAAAAGGCTCCAGCACATCCGGGTTCTTCTGCCTCGGAAGGATCAGCACAAAGCCTTCATCATAAAGCTGCAGATCAAAATACTTCACATAGCCGGTATCTGGTGCCATAAATCCGTAAAAATAATCCTCGAAATTTTCCAGGCTGTAAATATTCACTCTGGAAACCCGTCGATAACGGAACAGCTTTTCTTTATCATACATATGATGCCTGTGGAACATGGAAACGGCATCATCCGTGCTGACACTGCGTTTGCAGATCGGAAGCTTCCGTTCTACCAGTTCCCGCATCCGCACTTTTACCCGGTCAAGAAGCTCCTGATCCAGGGTAGCACTGCCTTTCATGGTAAAATAAAGAGCATTTCCAATAGAATAATGGATCACAACATGATCCACATTCTCTTTTCCAGCTACATCAAAAATTGCCTTCAAAAGAATAAAGATCGCACTTCTCCGATAGGTTTTTCGACCGGCACTGTCCTTTGCGGTTATAAATCCCAGTGTACAGTCATGCTGAAGCTTCTTGTAAAGCTCACGGAGCTTTCCGTTCTCAGTCACAAGGATCACCGGATACTCTGTTTTGCCCTCATAATCCCTTATGATCTCAGAATACGGTGTCATTTTGGGGTATTCCCTTGTTTCTCCGTTTATGGTCACTTTAATCATTGTCTGTTCCATAACGATCCCCTCCACAGGCTTATATATTTATACAGCTGCCCGATTTTTCGGACAGCCATGTGTTTCACAATTCATTTTTCCGAAACGGATAATCGTATTCCGTCCCACTACATATTCATGAATACAAGCACTTTTTGCAATCCGCTTTTACAAAACAGTATATGGATTTTTCACACTGGCGCAGGTTGTCTTAAGCGCAGAGAATGCCGCATTCAGTTCCTTCTCCATAGCTTCCGCAAAAATATACTCTGTACCGTAATGTCCGGCATCTACGATTGCCAGACCATCTGCCATAGTATCGATGGCAGTATGATAATCAATATCTCCGGTCACATATACATCCGCACCGGCGGCCATTACATCACCGATCATACTCTTTCCGCTTCCTGTACAGATCGCCACAGTCTCGATCTTCCGATCCAGATCACCGTAAACCCGCACATCCGGAAGATGATTGCATTCTTTTACATATTTTCCAAACTCACCAAGAGTCATAACATGGGGAAGCTTTCCTACTCTTCCGAACCCCTCCGGCTGCTCCCCGGATCCATCGGTAACTGTAAGCACCCTTGTATCCTGAAGCTTCAGATGCTCTGCGCTTAAATCTGCCATTCCGATCACATCATAATTGGTATGCATGGCAAAATACGGGATATCCTCCTTTATCAGACGGAGGATCTTTCTTCCGGTAAAGGTATGGTTGTTGATCTTTTTGATTCCGGAAAAGATCATTGGGTGATGGGTAAGAATCATATCCGCACCAGCAGCCACCGCCTCATCCAACACCGATTCCGTAAGATCCAGTGCAAGAAATACATGGGAAATCTCTTTCTGGTAATCTCCCACCAGCAGTCCCACATTATCCCAGTCCTCCGCAAATTTTTGCGGATGATGCTCATTCAGCCATTCGATCAGTTCATATGCTTTCATATCGTTTCAGAGCTGTATGGATCAGCTCCATTTCCTCCTTTACTTCTGCCAGACGAGTTTTTGCGGAAACAGACTCTGCCCCGGAAAGACCGGCAAGTATTTTCTTACGGATCATTTCCTCCCGTAGAAGATACTCTTTAAGGACCGGGTGACATTTTTTCAGAAGGAGAGTTCCAAACCAGGCCTCTTCCTCTGTGTAAACAGTCTTTTCTCCCGAATTGTTACGTACCGCTTTCATCATAGGATAAAATTTTCCGTCTTCTTTTATCATTTCTTCCCTTACGATCTCCCAGCCGATCTCAGAAAGAAAATGCCGGAAATGAGGAAGGTCCGACTGAGGCTGCAGGATCAGTTCCTGAAACCCCTCCCGGACCTTCGCTCCATCCTTTAATATCCTTTCCATCAGAGGACCACCCATTCCCGCGATCACCAGGGTATCACCTTCTCCCGGCTCAAGCTTCGCAAGCCCGTCGCTCAAACGGGTCTCTATGTAATCTTCAAGGCCATAACGGGTAATATTCTCCCTGGCTCTTGAAAGCGGTCCCGGACGTACATCCATGGCAATGGCTGACGGAACTGTTTTTTCACTGACAAGCCAGATCGACAGATAGCCATGGTCACATCCTACGTCTGCCAGCCGGTTTCCTTTTGTTACCATACCGGCAATGGCACGAAGACGCATGGAAAGCTGTACGGATATATTTTTATCAGTCAAGATAATCCTTCAGCTTGCGGCTGCGGCTGGGATGACGCAGCTTGCGCAGAGCTTTTGCCTCGATCTGACGGATACGCTCTCTTGTGACATTGAACTCTTTACCAACTTCCTCCAGAGTTCTGGCACGTCCGTCGTCCAGTCCGAAACGGAGGCGGAGAACCTTCTGTTCACGGTCAGTAAGCGTACTTAAGACTTCTACCAGCTGCTCCTTCAGAAGTGTAAATGCAGCTGCATCTGCAGGTACCGGAACATTATCATCCTGGATGAAATCGCCAAGATGACTGTCTTCCTCCTCACCGATAGGAGTTTCCAGAGATACCGGCTCCTGGGAGATCTTAAGGATCTCACGTACACGGTCTACCGGCATGTCCATCTCCTCAGCGATTTCCTCCGGCGTAGGTTCACGTCCAAGCTCCTGGAGCAGCTGACGGGAAACACGGATCAGCTTGTTGATAGTCTCAACCATATGCACAGGGATACGGATGGTACGTGCCTGATCTGCAATGGCTCTTGTGATAGCCTGACGGATCCACCAGGTTGCATAGGTACTGAACTTGTAGCCTTTTCTGTAATCAAATTTTTCAACGGCTTTGATAAGGCCAAGATTTCCCTCCTGGATCAGGTCGAGGAACAGCATTCCACGTCCAACATAACGCTTTGCAATGCTGACAACAAGACGGAGATTGGCCTCTGCCAGACGTTTCTTGGCAGCTTCATCCCCCTTTTCCATTCTCTTGGCAAGCTCGATCTCCTCATCTGCACTTAACAGACTGACTTTACCGATTTCTTTCAGGTACATACGGACCGGATCCTCGATGCTGACACCTTCCGGTACAGAGAGGTCGATCTTATCAAGCTCTACCTCTTCTTCATCTTCCATCCCATCCATATCCATATCGTTATCAAGGAGGAGTTCGTCACCGCTGTTGTCTGTGATACGGAGAACGTCCACACCGCTGGCCTCCAGGAAGTCAAAGACTTTCTCCATCTGATCTACTTCCAGTGGAGAGTCCTTGAAGAAGTCGCTGATCTCCTGATATTCCAGCACATTCTTTTTCTTTTTCGCAAGTTCAAGAAGCTCTACAAGTTTCTCGCTGAATTTTGCCATATTCATTTCCATAGGTGCTCTATACCTCCATATAGTGTTTATATTTTATCCTTAATTGAAAGAAATATGCAGTTGCTGCCTCTTTCTTCCAAGGTCTTCCAGTTCTTTTTTTGCTTTTATCAGTTCCTGAAGCCCGGCCATGTCTGACGGGTCCCAGGTACGGTTTTTTTCTTTGAGGCTTTCTTCCTTGATCCGCAGCAGCGCATCGGAAAAAGCCCTCTGCTGTTCTCCTTCGTTTTCCAGATGAATGGTGGCGTTAAAAAGAGATGCCACCTCCCGCTGCTCCTCACTGTCTGTAAAGGCGTTGAGAAGCTTTCCCGGATTGGTCTCTCCCTCCTTATGCTGTTCAAACAGCATCTGGGCTACCTCTTTATACAGCGGTACCACAAAATCGGAAGGGGAAATGTATTTTTCCACCTGTTCAAAAATACCCGGATAATTTACAAGCCAGGTCAGCATCAGCTTCTGCGCTTTGTCTGCGGCGGATTCCTTTTTCTTTGTTTCCGGAGTCCCGGACTTTGGCTGGATCCGTTTCTCTGCAGGCGTTCCCTTCAGAGCCAGCGTGTTGACCCTTTTCCGGATATCCTCCGTGCCCACTCCATAGCGGCCGTATTCCTTTACAATGGCTTCTATATAAAGATTCCTCTCCAGTTCATCGGAAAGCTCCAGAAGCATCCCGGCACACCGCTCAAAAAACTGATTCTGTCCCTGGGGTGCATCCATGGCAAATTCCTGTTCCGCAATATGTACACGAAACATAAAGCTGTCCATGGCCCGGTTCAGACGTTCCTCAAAGGCCTCCGCTCCTTCATTCTTGATGAACTCGTCCGGATCCTTCCAGGGCTTCAGGCTTACTACCCTGGACGTGACTCCCGCCTCCCGCAGGATCGGGATCGCACGAAGTGCCGCCCGGATCCCTGCACCGTCACTGTCATAAAGAAGCAGGACTTCCTTGGTGTAACGTTTCACAAGACTTGCATGTCCGGAGGTCAGTGCAGTTCCAAGCGACGCCACTGCATTGGTAAAGCCTGCCTGATGCATGGCGATCACATCCATATATCCCTCACAGAGGATCAGATAATTCTTCCTGGTGGTCCTGGCCACATTCAGCCCGTAAAGATTCCGGCTCTTATCAAAGATCTTCGTCTCCGGTGAATTCAGGTACTTGGGCTTGCCATCTCCCATGACACGACCTCCGAAACCAATGACCCGGTTGTTTACATCCATGATCGGGAAGATCACACGGTTCCAGAACTTATCATACATGCCTCGCCGCTCATCTACATTGAACAGGCCGGATTCCCGGAGAAGTTCATCACTGTAGCCCTTACCCTTAAGATATTTGTACAGATCATCACTATACTTGTCCGAATATCCAAGACCGAATTTACGGATGGTTTCCTCGGAAAGACCTCTTCCTGTCAGATATCCGTAAGCCGTCTTTCCGCCTTCTCTCCGGAGCTGATAATAAAAGTACTGCGCTGCCAGCTTGTTGATCTCCAGAAGATTTGCTCTCTGTTCTGCTTTTTCTCTGGCTTCTCTGGAATACTCGATCTTCGGAAGCTCTACCCCTGCCCGGTCAGCCAGATGTGACAGCGCCTCACCAAACGAGTAATTCTCATATTCCATGATAAAATTGTATACGTTTCCTCCTGCCCCGCAGCCAAAGCAGTAATACATCTGCTTGGATGGCGTTACGGAAAAGGAAGGGGTTTTCTCATTATGGAAGGGACACAGCCCAAAATAGGAACTCCCCCTCCGTGTCAGTTTCACATACTGGGATATCACGTCTACAATGTCATTTTTCATTCGGACTTCTTCTATGATGTCATCTGAATAACGCATGCTTATCCCTCTTTTCCATTTAATAGACCTCCCAAGCTCTCGGTATATAGATCTCCCTGAATTTCTCCATGGAATACTGATCCGTCATTCCCGAAATATAATCACATACTGCCTGTTCCTTAGGTACTCCCCGGTATTCCACCAGTTCCCTGTATTCCCGGGACATTGCCTCCGGATGGTCAGTATAATATCCGTACAGTTCACTCAGCATCTGGATCACTTTATCCTCTTCCTTCCTGGCAACCGGATTCTCATAGACATTCCGGAACATCAGCGCCCGAAGCTCCATCATCGCCTCAAAAACATCCGGCGACATGGAGATGCTGTCTTTCCCCATACTGTTCTCTATAATATTATGTACGAAAGTATTCAGCCGTTCTCTCGTGGTATAGCCCAGAAAAGTTCTCATTGTGACAGGAATATCATCTTCTGTGATGATCCCTGCCCGCTGGGCATCGTCCATATCATGGTGGATATAGGCGATCTTGTCAGAAAAACGTACCACCTGTCCTTCCAGTGTGAAAGGATTTCCGCTGGTGCGGTGATTCATGATCCCATTTCGGACTTCCCAGGTAAGGTTCAGCCCGTTTCCGTTCTTCTCCAGTACTTCCACAACCCGGACGCTCTGCCTATAGTGTGCAAAGCCACCCGGATGTACCTGATCCAGTGCTCTCTCTCCTGCATGTCCAAAAGGCGTATGCCCCAGATCATGTCCCAAAGCGATTGCTTCCACCAGATCTTCATTTAGGCGAAGTGCCTTGGCAATAGTCCGGGCGATCTGCGATACCTCCAGTGTATGTGTCAGCCTGGTACGGTAATGATCTCCCTGTGGTGCCAGAAACACCTGTGTCTTATCCTTCATACGGCGAAAAGCCTTACAGTGAAGGATCCTGTCTCTGTCTCTCTGATACGTTGTCCGCACATCGCATTCCTCTTCCGGGTGCTCCCGGCCTCTGGTATCTGCGCTGTGAGAAGCATAAGGGCTCAAAAGCTCCCGTTCTCTCTGTTCCATGCTCTCTCTGATGTTCATAAGCATTTCCTCCACAGTCTGACAAACAGCGGCGACAAAATACCCTCTGTTAATTATATTCTACACAAAACCACAAATTCCTCTTTTCTGAAAAAATAATTCAAAAAATATTGGAGTTACGGTCTGATCAGCCCTTAAGATGTCCAAAATTATCCTATTGTATATGAAATGAATACAAATATTACGCAGATCTTCCCATTTCAGCTTCTCACCAGTGCAGGCATGCAATAATTTACTTTCATATAGCCAAAAACAGAGCTGCAATTCACAGCTCTGTTTTAAAGTCATGCGGAAGATGGGACTTGAACCCACACAAGCGCAATGCTTACAAGATCCTTAGTCTTGCTCGTCTGCCAGTTCCGACACTTCCGCATATCGCATTTCATTGGAAATTTCCAATGCGGAAGATGGGACTTGAACCCACACGAGCGCAATGCTCACAAGATCCTTAGTCTTGCTCGTCTGCCAGTTCCGACACTTCCGCATGACCGCATTTCCTTGGGATTTTTTATTTTCTCCCTCGCGACAAGTGATAGTATAGCAAAGTGGATCTTGTATGTCAACACCTTTTTTCAAAAGTTTTCTATTTTTTCGGTTTTTCTGTTATTTTGTCACGATTATCTTTGGTCCGGCGCCCTTTGCACGGAGGAGTTTCGTCGGGATCGTAAGGGCCTTTCTTGCTGCCTTGTCCGTAGCTCCGGTAAAGACTACGGTTCCCTTGCCGGATGTGTCTGCATTGGATATCTTATATTTCAGCCTGCTGACTGTATAGACTGCGTTTTTCTGAACCGTGATCCGGAATTTTTTTGTAACAGAACCGTTATATTTTCCTTTTCCTTTGATAGTAACGGATGCAGTTCCGATGTTTTTATTATTCTTCCAGGTAAGGGTGTAATCCCTTCCGTTTACAAGCTTCTTACCACCGTAGGTTATGGTGAGTGCCTGGGTCAACGGCTTTCCGGTAAAGGCCCTGGTCTTAAGTGCGGATATCTTTGTTTTGCTGATATTGGTAACCGCTGCAGTCTGTCCACCAATGGAAACAAATTTCACATCTGTAAAAAATACATGATATATATTTTCAAATCGATGCACATTCTTTACATATCGTTCCGCTGCCGAGCCTGTATAGCCTTCTACTGTAAAACCACCGGGAACAACTTCCTCTGCACCATTTCCCCTGTTATAACGTATTCCTAATGCCAGTTCGCCAATATTCGTAACTGATTTCGGAATACGGATCTTTTTCAGCTTAAGGCAATCATGAAACGCCCAATCTTCGATCTTCGTCAGTCCCTCATGTAAGGTCACACTGGTCAGCCCGGTATTGCAAAATGTGTCATACTCGCTATCATATCATATAAACATGATATATTCTATCCGGATTTCTTTTTTACAGATATTTTTAGGTAGCAAAAAAACCTGCATCTGTTTCCAGATGCAGGTTTCCTAAATAAAAAAATGCGGAAGATGGGACTTGAACCCACACGAGCGCAATGCTCACAAGATCCTTAGTCTTGCTCGTCTGCCAGTTCCGACACTTCCGCATATCGCATTTCTTCGGGATTTTTTGTCCTCTCCCTCGCGACAAGTGATAGTATAACAAAGTGTTTTTTGTATGTCAACAGTTTTTTCTAAAAAAATCCAAAATTATTTTTTGTTTATACAATTAATACATTTCGTTTAATAACAATCTGAGGCAGGGAATCTTTCATCCCAGAATTTATACTCCGACACAGGTTACGCCTCAGTCGTAAAAAGAGCAGCCCCTTCAAAAAGGCCGCCCTTCTGTCTCACTTCTGTTTTTTTCTATATGGATCAGTCAAAAATGATAAGTGCCATGAACACAAGATCTGTGTCGCCTGTATTGGTAAGACCGTGTCCTTTTCCATCTGGTGTGATGGTGATGTCGCCGGCCTTTACCGGGCGTTTCACGCCGTTATCGTCGTACTCGCCTTCACCGCTTAAGATATAGTAGGTTTCTGTCTCGCCATGATGCTCATGGTATCCCAGAGAACATCCTTTTTCGATGGTAACCTGTGCGTAAAGTCCGCATTTTCCCTTCAGCTCGTCTCCCTCAAGAATGTCTTTGATGATCACATGGCCTTTACCGCCGCACATATTTTCTACTCTTCTGATACCCATGATAAAATCCCCTTTCGTGATTGCGTAAATTTGTGAAATTTTATGAACACAGGCTTTCTGCGGCCTGTGCCTTACTTCCTGTACAATTATAAATGATATGATAAATTTTCGCAATCCTTATTGTTATTTTCGCAAATTAACTTACAGGCAAATTTTTCCCACTGTTTATTGCTTTTCGCAACCCTGTCTAGAGCTTCTATTCGCAATTGAAGCAGGATACTTCTTTGATCCGGTAAAAAAACGAAGCAGCTCTTTTCCAAAGACCTGCTCCGCAATTTATACTCATATTACAGATTTTTAATTCTCTCAATTGCTTCCAGTGTATTCTCATAGCTTCCGAATGCAGTCAGACGGAAATATCCCTCGCCGTGTGCACCAAAGCCTGAACCTGGTGTTCCTACAATGTGTGCTTTCTCAAGGAGATAATCAAAAAACTCCCAGGAGGTCATCTGATCCGGTGTTTTCAGCCAGATATATGGAGCATTTTTTCCACCGGACACGGAAAATCCTGCCGCGGAAAGGCCCTCGAGGATCGTCTTTGCATTACGCATGTAATAAGCGATCTGCTCCTTCAGCTGTGCTTTTCCCTCCGGAGAGTAAACAGCCTCGCCTGCTCTCTGTACAATGTACGGAGCACCGTTAAACTTGGTTCCGTGGCGTCTTGCCCAGAGACTGTGAAGCTCTACGCCATCACGCACCAGTTCCTTCGGAACAACAGTAAATCCAAGACGAACGCCTGTAAAGCCAGCATTTTTGGAAAAGCTTCGAAGCTCGATGGCACAGGTTCTCGCACCCTCGCACTCATAAATGCTGTGCGGGACATCCTCCTCAGAAATATATGCCTCATATGCTGCATCATAGATGATCACGCAGCCGTTTTTGTTGGCGTAGTCGACCCACTCCTGAAGAGCTGCCTTTGTGATAGCACCGCCGGTGGGATTGTTCGGGAAGCAGAGATAGATCAGATCCGGTACCTCATCTGCCGGGATCTCCGGAAGGAAACCATTCTCCTCTTTGCAGGGCATGTAGATCACACCGTCAAAGTTCTCACGCTCTTTGTTATAAAGGCCAGTACGTCCAGCCATAACGTTAGTATCTACATATACAGGATAAACCGGGTCGCAAACTGCAACCTTGTTATCCAGTCCGAAGATCTCCTGGATGTTTCCGGAATCACTTTTTGCTCCATCGGAAACAAAGATCTCGTCTGCGCTGATGTCGCAGCCTCTGGACTGATAATCATTTTTTGCAATGGCACTTCTTAAGAATTCATATCCGAGATCCGGAGCATATCCGTGGAAGGTTTCTGCGTGTGCCATCTCGTCTACGGATTTATGA
>NZ_JBDGAB010000040.1:0-34556 GCF_040910705.1 Blautia sp. RTP21359st1_E11_RTP21359_211015 | reverse complement strand
ATACAGCGCAAATCCCATCATCGGTCCGCCGGAGATTGCTTTTGCGATCTTTTCCTTCAGTCCGCCTGCAGCATCTACCAGTTCAGACAGATCTGTGCCTGTAAGAACGGAAAAGTTCTTCGGTGTGCGGATTCCGTCTCCGGTAACCGTTACATTACGGCTGATGACCGGCTGTCCGAGGATCACTGCCTTATAAACAGAAGTAACAGTCTCTACGTTATCAACCACGCATCCTACATCTGCCGGAAGCATAGTGGAATTGATCTCTCTGCCTGTTACCGCATAGATCAGCGTACGTTCACCACCCTGTGGGTATTTGGTCTTAAGCTCTTTTACTTCCATACGCTCTTTGCCTTTGATGGCTTCTTTCATCCTGGCAATACAATCCGGTTTGTTGTCCTCGATACAAATACATCCCACTGCCTTCGGGAAAGCTTTCAGGATTACTTCCAGACCGCCAACAATGCTTTCCGGTTCTTCCATCATCCTTCGGTAGTCACTGGTGATATAAGGCTCACATTCCGCACCGTTGACCAGGATATGATCGATCTTGTCGGGTTCCTTTGGTGAGAGCTTTACATGTGTCGGGAAACCTGCACCACCCTGACCAACAACTCCGCCTTCCTGAATCCTTTTCAGGATATCCTCCTTGGAAAGATCCGAAAGCTTTGCAGGTGCATATTCCACAGATTCGTACAGACCGTCATTCTCAATGATGATCGCATCACCCATGGCGCCTACTGCGGTCAGACGTTTCTCGATTCCCTTTACGGTTCCTGATACAGACGAGTGTATCGGTGCGGAAACAAATCCTCCTGCTTCTGCGATTTTCTGTCCTGCAAGCACATGATCACCTTTTTTTACGATCGGCTTGGCCGGAGCTCCGATGTGCTGAGAAACAAGAATTGCCAGATCTCCCTTCGGCAGATACTTCTCGACAGGACAGTTTTTTGACAAATCTTTGCCGTCATAAGGATGGATACCACCCCTGAAGGTTAAAAATGCCATAGATCTCATCTCCTCCTTTATTTTTGCAAGTACATGTACATGGTATTTCTGCGTTGCGCATATACTCTTTTTTAAAGTTGATTCTGTGTTTCTGATTTTCCTTTTCTTATTTCATCCAAGACAAACAAGATATATTTCGCTCCCATAAATCATTTCGCGAAACATTACCAGCGAACAGTAACAAAGTAGCTTCTGCTTTGAGCAGGATATGTATGAAAGATTGAATCCAGACACGATCCTGTGATATACTTCGGTAGAAGATATTCACCAGCTCATAAAAAGCTGTAAATGAATAACTAATTTATGAAGCGATAATAGTCATTTTTTCACTGTCAATCCCTACATAAATCCAGTACCATTTCCTGTTTTTTATCATCAACTCTACTAATAACTATAACTCATTTCACTTTAAATTGCACTATTGAAAAGCAATTTTTTTGTGTATAATCAGATACAATCCATAAAGGAGAAAATTAACATGATCGTTAAAAAAATGCCGATTTTACAAGGGTTTCCAGACTTTAAGACTGTTAAAAAATTGACTAAAAATCATGGATTTTCAGAGCGTTTTGTACCGCTTTTCTATGATATTGAAACTACAGGACTATCACGAAATTCCACTTTTCTGTATCTGATCGGTGCTGTAGCCTACGAAGAAAACAACTGGCAGATGTACCAGTGGATGATTGAAAACGAAGAGGAAGAACCTGAACTTCTGAAAACATTTTCTGAATTCCTTCAGGATTTTTCATGTACGATCCAATATAACGGTGACAGCTTTGACCAGCCTTATCTGGATGCACGATATCAGATCCACGGACTCTCTTCCCCTTTTGCGGAGCTACCTTCTCTGGACCTTTACCGGGAACTAAAGCCGCTCAAGGGACTTCTAAAGCTTTCACGGATGAATCAGCCTTCTATGGAATCATTTCTCGGTATCACTGAACGGAACTACTGTGATGGAGGTGCCTGCATCCGTCTTTACAAACAATTCGCTTCCGGAAAGAAACCGGAAGCGGCAGAGATCGTTATGGGACATAACCAGGAAGATCTTCTGGGACTTGGAAAAATTTTCTCAATGCTGTCCTATCTTGCTCTTTTCAATGAAGATTACGAAGCACTAAATTGTGAAATTCAAGACGATCAATTGGCCTTTACCATTAAAACTAATTACGATCTGCCTGTTAAATTTTCAAATCATAGTGAAGAAATCTACATAATTGGACAGAATAACTGTGTCCGTCTTCTTGTAAAGTCTCAAAATGGACGTTTAAAGCAATACTACTCCAATTATAAGGATTACGATTACATCCCTTCCGAAGACACTGCCATACCAAAAGCCTTAAGTGCCTGCATGGACAAAAAGCTCCGAAGACCTGCCAAAAGGGAAACCTGTTACACCTGGTTCCCTGTAACAGAAGCTTTTCTGCATGATCCTTTAAAACAGAAAACCTATCTGAAACACTGCCTGCCATATTATCTTTCTGTTCTTAAATAATATCTCTCTGTTACGCAATTCCAATCAAAAAAAGGCCGTCACAATTAAATGTGACGGCCTCTGAAATTCAAAATATTCAACTGCTGTACAGCTTCTGAGAAATTACTCCTCTGTCTGCTCTGCAGAATTATCCTCGAGTGCTTTCATGCTGAGGCTGATCTTTCTGTCTTCGCCATTGAAATCAACAACCTTAGCCTCGATCTCCTGACCGATGGAAAGTACATCAGATGGTTTCGCAACGTGCTCTCTGGAGATCTGAGATACATGAAGAAGAGCATCTACTCCAGGTGCAAGCTCAACAAATGCACCGAAATCTGTCATACGTGCAACTTTGCCCTTTACTACGTTTCCTACTGCGAAGTCCTCAGCAGCTGTAAGCCATGGGTTCTCCTCCGGGAATTTAAGGGAAAGTGCGATCTTGTCTCCGTTGATATCTTTGATAAGAACTGTAACTTTATCACCTACGTTGAATACCTTCTTCGGGTTCTCTACTCTGCCCCAGGACATCTCAGAGATGTGAAGAAGTCCGTCTGCTCCGCCGAGGTCGATGAATGCACCGAAATCTGTAACATTCTTAACAACACCCTCAACTTTATCGCCTACGTTGATCTTAGCAAGAAGCTCTTTCTGTTTCTCAGCTTTCTCAGCAAGAAGAAGCTGTTTGCGGTTACCGATGATACGGCGTCTTCTTGGGTTGAACTCTGTGATAACGAACTCGATCTCCTGATCTGCATATTTGGAAAGATCTTTCTCATATGTGTCAGATACAAGGCTTGCAGGAATGAATACTCTTGCTTCCTCAACATTGACACAAAGACCACCGTCAAGTACCTGTGTTACAGGAGCCTTCAGAACCTCCTGGTTCTCAAATGCCTCCTCAAGACGTTTGTTGCCTTTCTCTGCAGCAAGACGTTTGTAGGTAAGTGTAACCTGTCCCTCTCCGTCGTTTACTTTGAGAACCTTTGCTTCCATGGTATCGCCAGGTTTAACAACGTCTGTAAGCACAACGCTTGAATCGTTTGTGTACTCGTTCTTTGTGATGATACCGTCTGCTTTATAGCCGATATTCAGGATGATCTCATCATCTTTAACATCGATGACGGTACCCTGTACGATCTCTCCATTTCTGATTGTTTTTACGGAATCTTCCAGCATCTGTTCAAAACTTAACTCTGACATGTTCTTGAACCTCCTCAATAATTTTCTTTGGGGTGGAAGCCCCTGCTGTAATACCTACACAACTACTGCATTGGAACATTTCAGAATCCAAGTCTACAGGTGTTTGTATATAGTAAGTATTTCCACATTCCTTTTTACATATTTCAAACAGCTTTTGAGTATTGGAGCTATGTCGGCCACCTACGACCAGCATAGTGTCTACCTCTCCGGCTATCGCTTTAGCTTCTTTCTGCCGTTCTTCGGTAGCATTACAAATAGTGTTTAAAATGTTTAAAATATTTAAAACATTATTATCATAACTCTTTTTGCGGAGAATTTCAACTAATTCTTGAAATTTGTTGTAATTAAATGTCGTCTGGGACACTACACATACTTCTTTTTCCGGAGAAATATTGAATTTCTCAGCATCCTCAGCATTTCTGATCACTGTATATGGTCCCTGACACCATCCACAGATCCCCTGGACTTCCGGATGGTCCGGATCACCGATGATCACAATATGGGCACCTCTGGAGCTTTCTCTCTCAACGATCTTGTGGATCTTCAGCACAAAAGGACAGGTAACATCTACATATCCGAGACCATATTTTTTGATCGTGTTATAAACCCTGCGGCCTACTCCATGGGAACGGATCACAACAGTGCCGCCCTTCAGGCTGCCAAGATCCTTCTCACAGATCACAGCCACACCTTTTTTTTCGAGATCTGAGACAACCTCCTCATTATGGATGATCGGGCCCAGTGTATAAATCGGTGCTGCATCGGAACCGATCAGCTCATAAACACGGTCAACTGCTCTTTGTACGCCGAAACAGAAGCCGGCAGTTTCTGCAACTTTTACATTCATCCGTTCACCCTTTTTCTGTATACGGAAAGGATACTCTCAACCACTTCGTCAATTCCCATCTCAGATGAATCAACAAGAACAGCATCCTCTGCTTTTTTAAGCGGAGAAACCGCGCGGTTCATATCTCTCTCATCTCTGTCAACGATATCTTTCAGGATCTCATCCATATCGCAGGCTTCACCCTTCTCTGTAAGCTCCAGGTATCGTCTGCTGGCACGGGTCTTTGCACTTGCAGTCAGAAAGATCTTCACTTCCGCATTGGGAAGAATGGTGGTTCCGATATCTCTTCCGTCCATAACTACATTATTCTCGGCTGCAAGATTGCGCTGCAGCTTCAGAAGATGTGCACGCACCTCCGGATTTGCAGAGCTTACAGATGCCATATTTCCTACCTCTTCCTTACGGAGGAACGCAGTTACATTCTTTCCGTTAAGGATCACCTGCTGCTCACCGTTCTCATAACGGATAGAGATATCCGCATCGTGACAGGCTTCAGAGATTTTTTCGTCACCGCTGATCCCTTTTTCCAGAAGATAAAGTGCCATGGCACGATACATTGCCCCTGTATCTACATAAATAAAGGACAGCTCCTTTGCCACTTTTTTTGCAATTGTGCTTTTTCCTGCACCTGCCGGTCCGTCAATTGCAATATTAATACCCATAATCGTTGCTCCTTCCTCTTTTCTGTTATTCTATCGCCTGAGCTGCCGCATACGCTGTAGACCATGCGATCTGAAGATTATAGCCACCGGTCACTGCATCCAGATCCAGTACTTCACCTGTAAAATACAGATTTTTTATTTTTTTGGATTCCATTGTGGATGGCTGTATCTCTTTTACTGACACACCGCCTCTTGTGATGATCGCTTCCTTAAACTCTCCCATTCCCGTGATCGTAAACGGAAAAGCCTTGATCAGACGGCCAAAAGCCTGACGCTCTTCCCTGGAGATCTCATGTACCGGTTTTTCCCCGGGGATACCGCCAATTTCGATCATGATCGGAGTCAGAGAAGACGGAAAAAGAACACCGATCACATTTTTAAACTGCTTGTTATGATTTGCATCAAATTCACGCAGGATCCGGGCGTCAAGCTGTTCTGCATCAAGCGCCGGCTTTAGATCCAGGAAAGCCTCCAAAGGCTCCTTTTCCAGCTTTTTGCCGATCTGGGCACTGGCGGAAAGGATCAGCGGTCCTGTCACTCCGAAATGAGTAAACATCATCTCGCCGAAATCTTTATAGAGAACTTTTTTGCCGGATTTTACTGTAAGCTCCACATTCCGAAGGGAAAGGCCCTGAAGTTTGGAGACATAATCTTCTTTTGCCACCAGTGGTACCAGTGATGGTGACTGGGAAACAACTTTATGTCCCGTTTCAGCAGCAAAACGATATCCATCTCCTGTGGAACCTGTGGACGGGTAGGAAAGCCCTCCTGTGGCAACTACCACAGTATCCGCTTCAAAAAAGGTACCGTCCGAAAGTAATACACCGGTAACTTTTTCATCCTGTGTACAAACTTCCTTTACCTCTGTATGAAGATGGATCTGCGCTCCGGATTTTTTCAGTTCCCGCTCAAGCGCACGGATAATATCTGATGAATGATCCGATACCGGAAAAACCCGGTTTCCACGCTCTGTTTTCAGCGACACTCCTGCCTCCTCAAAAAATTCCATCACATCTCTGCTTCCATAGGTGTAGAAAGCACTGTAAAGAAATTTGCGGTTTGACATCACTGCCGGAAAAAGTTCTTCGGTATCGGAATCATTGGTGACGTTGCACCGTCCCTTTCCGGTGATGAAAAGCTTTTTTCCGAGTTTCTCATTTTTTTCCAGTATGTGAACCTGGTGTCCTCTGCGCGCAGCATATACACCGCAGAGCATTCCGGCGGCACCGCCGCCTATGATCGCAACTTTGGACATTACCTGTTATCCTGCCTTTTTTATCTTTTTTATGCACAAAGGAGCCTGCATACAGCAAGCTCCTTTTCCTGTTTTGAAATGCATCTGCATTTCTATGTGTGCTTTATACCGGGTATGCGCCGTTCTTGGTATCTGCTACAGTCTCATCAACTTTTGTCTTCTGAGCCTGGCGATATTTAAAGAAGTCCATGGCAACCTGCGGGAACAGTGCATATGTGAGAACA
Organism: Blautia sp. RTP21359st1_E11_RTP21359_211015; assembly: GCF_040910705.1. Lineage (NCBI taxonomy): Bacteria > Bacillati > Bacillota > Clostridia > Lachnospirales > Lachnospiraceae > Blautia > Blautia sp. RTP21359st1_E11_RTP21359_211015. The sequence goes on along the minus strand of NZ_JBDGAB010000040.1, from coordinate 27,883 downwards.
TCCTCATCCTGCTCCTTGTACTGTGCCATCTCGCTCTCAAGCTTATCAAGCTCATCCTCCAGAAGATCTGCCGGACGGCATGTGATCGGTTCAATATCTCCGATACATTTTTTCTGTACTTCCGGATTGAACGGTCTGGCTGTTGCGCCATACTTACCACTTAACACGTCTTTTGTCTCTTTTGTGACAACCTTGTAACGCTCGCCCATGATCACGTTAAATACAGCCTGTGTACCAACGATCTGAGAGGACGGTGTAACAAGCGGTGGCTCACCAAGGTCTTTACGTACACGCGGAACTTCCTCAAGTACTTCGTAGAATTTATCCTCGGCATGCTGCTCTTTCAGCTGTGATGTCAGGTTGGAAAGCATTCCGCCTGGTACCTGATACAGAAGAGTCTTGATGTTTACACCAAGGTTCTTCGGATTGAGAAGACCTGTATCAAGAGCCTCATCACGCATCGGACGGAAGTAGTCAGCGATCTCAGCGAGAAGCTGCTGATCAAATCCTGTATCATATGGTGTTCCCTTGAAGGTCTCAACCATAACCTCTGTTGCCGGCTGGGATGTTCCAAGAGCAAACGGAGACATTGCTGTGTCGATGATATCAACACCTGCCTCTACTGCCTTCATATATGTCATGGAAGCAACACCGGATGTATAGTGAGAATGAAGATCGATCGGGATCTTAACAGTCTCTTTGAGAGCCTGAACAAGCTCTGTAGCTTTGTACGGAACAAGAAGTCCTGCCATATCTTTGATACAGATGGAATCTGCACCCATATCCTCGATACGTTTTGCAAGATCTGTCCAGTAATCAAGTGTGTAAGCATCACCAAGTGTGTAAGCCATTGCAACCTGTGCATGTGCTTTCTCCTTGTTTGCTGCTTTTACAGCTGTCTGAAGGTTACGAAGGTCATTCATACAGTCAAAGATACGGATGATATCGATACCGTTAGCTGCGGATTTCTGTACAAAATACTCTACTACATCATCTGCATATGGACGATATCCAAGGATGTTCTGTCCACGGAACAGCATCTGAAGCTTTGTGTTTTTGAAACCGTCACGAAGTTTACGAAGTCTTTCCCACGGATCCTCTTTCAGGAAACGTAAGGAAGCATCGAAAGTAGCACCGCCCCAGCACTCTACTGCATAGTAGCCGACTTTGTCAAGCTTCTCAATGATCGGAAGCATCTGCTCTGTGCTCATACGTGTAGCGATCAGGGACTGATGAGCGTCACGCAGGATCGTTTCCACAACTTTCACAGGTTTTTTCTCTATTTCTGCCATAATTATTCTCCTTACAAATTTTTATAAGACAATGGGTTAGACACCAAAGATCGCCATGAATGTACCGGCAGCAACCGCTGTACCGATAACACCAGCAACGTTCGGTCCCATCGCATGCATCAGCAGGAAGTTTGTAGGATCTGCCTCAGCACCAACCTTCTGGGATACACGGGCTGCCATAGGAACGGCAGAAACACCGGCTGATCCGATCAGAGGATTGATCTTTCCGTGAGTAACCTTGCAGAGAAGCTTACCAAGCATAACACCACCAAAAGTACCGCAGGCAAAGGCAACAAGACCAAGAACTACGATCTTCAGTGTATCTACGTTCAGGAACGCCTCAGCACTTGTGGAAGCACCTACAGATGTTCCGAGAAGGATTACTACGATGTACATAAGAGCGTTGGAAGCTGTTTCAGAAAGCTGTTTAACAACTCCGGACTCACGGAACAGGTTTCCGAGCATCAGCATACCAACAAGGGGAGCTGTTGTCGGAAGGATCAGGCAAACAACGATTGTGATAACGATCGGGAAAAGGATCTTCTCAAGTTTTGTAACAGGACGGAGCTGCGCCATTTTGATCTTACGCTCTTTCTCTGTTGTGAAAGCCTTCATGATCGGAGGCTGGATGATCGGTACCAGGGACATATAGGAATATGCTGCCACTGCGATCGGTCCCATAAGAGAAGACTGTCCAAGCTTACCTGCAAGGAAAATGGAAGTCGGGCCGTCAGCACCACCAATGATAGAGATCGCTGCTGCTGCTTTACCATTAAATCCAAGGAAAATTGCAAGGAAGTATGCAAGGTAAATACCAAGCTGTGCAGCTGCTCCCATCAGGAAGCTGATCGGGTTTGCGATCAGCGGACCGAAGTCTGTCATCGCACCGACACCCAGGAAGATCAGTGAAGGAAGAATACTCCACTCATCCATTAAGTAAAAATAATGAAGAAGTCCGCCAACGCCATTGGATGAATCCTCAATGCTCAGCATAATGTCCGGATAAATATTTACCAGAAGCATACCAAAAGCGATCGGAACCAACAGCAGCGGCTCAAAACCATGTTTAATGGCAAGATATAAGAACACACATGCCACTGCGATCATCAGGTAGTTTCCCCAGGTAAGGTTGAAAAATGCTGTCTGATGGATCAGGTTTGACAGGGTATTTGTTACATAAGACATTTGTCTACCTCCTGTTTAGTTCATTGTTGCAAGAGTATCTCCATTTTCAACGGCAGCACCCTCTGCAACATCGATGCTGGCGATTGTTCCGTCCTGAGGAGCAACAACCGGGATCTCCATCTTCATGGACTCAACGATCACTACGCTGTCACCAGCTTTTACGCTCTGTCCAACAGATGCAACGATTTTTACAACTTTTCCAGGAACGGCTGCGGAAACTTTAACAGAACCTGCGCCTGCTGCCGGAGCTGCTGCCTTAGGAGCTGCTGCCGGAGCTGCCTTAGGAGCCGGAGCTGCTGCTTTTGGTGCTGCTGCAACTGGAGCTGCTGCGTTTCCGTTCTCTTCTACAGTAACTTCATATGCTGTTCCGTTAACAGTAATTGTATAACTCTTCATTTTAAAATCCTCCTAAATAATGATTATCTTTTTCTGCGATTGACTTTGCGGATGGAACGTACTACGAATCCGTCTGTGCTTGTTTTGCCTTCAGAAGCAGCGATCGCTGCGGCGATCACGGCAATAAGCTCACCATCATCTGTCACATCCTCAACAGCAGGCTCAGCAACTGGTGCTGCAACCGGAGCCGGTGCTGCGGCTGCGGGAGCCGGTTTGCTCTCTTTTTTCTTTCCTTCCACAAGTCCGGGAATATATTTGAAAAGAGAGATCACGAAGATCAGGAATGCCAAGATCACAAATACAGTTCCGAGACCCATCACTGTATTCAGCGCTGCCTTCTCCATGTTCTGTGCCAGTGTATAATTCACATCAACTGTAAGAGATGTCGGGGTTCCTGATTTATCAAATACATAAGTGAAATTCGCTTTGTTTTTCTCGAAGGATACCGGAACAACAACGGTATACTGATCATCGGAATACTCCACTGTGATATCTTTCTCCTCGATATCACCTTTTTTCTCACCAAGCTCTTCTCTGGAGCCATCCCATGCACTTGCAGCACTCTGTGTGAAAGCATCCTCTGATTCCAGATATCCCTGGATATCATCCTCGGACATTGCGATGATCGCATCCGTCAGGCCCTTGGTTGTTGTGACAAGCTGACTCTTTACAGAATCATCAATCTCATCAGCAGCCCATGCAGTAGCTGTGCATCCGATCAGAAGTGCGGCCACGCAAAGAAGTGCCATGCAGACAGAAGAGATCTTTTTATAAAACTGTCTCATACGCTCACCTCACTTAGACTGTTCCATGCTTTTTGGATGGACGGTCTTCCCTTTTTGTGAACAGCATCTCAAAAGCACCGATTACATATTTTCTTGTATCTTCTGCTTTGATCACAGTATCCACATATCCTCTTGCTGCTGCAGATGCGATACCGTTCTGGAGTTCTTTGTACTCAGCTGCCTTCTCATTCAGTGTAGAAGCGTCAGCTCCCTCATACATGATCTTTGCTGCAAGGGAAGCATCCATCATACCGATCTCAGCTGTATCCCATGCATAAACCATATCTGCTCCGACAGATTTGCTGTTCATGGCAACGTATGCAGTTCCGTATGCTTTACCAATTACAACATTTACCTTCGGTACAGTTGCAGATGCATAAGCATGTACCATCTCACCTACAGATTTAGCCATCATCTTCTCATTGCAGAGTGTAGCTTTAAATCCTGTTACATTAGTAAGAGTAAGTACCGGAATCTCAAAAGCATCACAGAATTTTACGAAGTCTGCTGCTTTTCTTGCACCTCTTGCAGAAAGAGTTCCGTCGGAAATCTCTGTCTTATTGCCATCAGCATCGTAAGATTCGCTTCTGTTTGCAACAGCGCCAACGGTAGCTCCGTTCAGACGAAGGAAGCCTGTTACGACATCCTGGCCGTAAGCTGCCTTTGTTTCAAAAAACTCACCATTATCAGCGATTCTTGAAAGCGCAATAGCTGTGTCGCCTGTGCAGCCTGCAATATCATCACATACTCTGTTCAGGTCATCTGTGCATTCCTTGAAGCTGTCATTGTCTTCATTGTTCTCCGGAAGCATGCTGACCAGTGTACGGATCTGTCCAAGGATCTCCTCTTCTGTTCCGATGCCGTCAACAAGTCCTGTCTCCTCGCTCTGGAACTGTGCGGAAGCTGAATCGCATTTTTCCACTCTGTTTCCTTCCAGTGCATTTGGAGTGTTTACAAACAGTCTGCCCTTCTTCTCCTCTACAAATGTAAAGTCTGTAAGAGCCGGTACAACTGCCATTCCACCGCCGCATGTTCCGAAAACAGCAGTGATCTGTGGAATAACACCGGATGCCAGTGTCTGTTTCAGATAGATCTCACCAAATGCCTCAAGTGCATCGGTAGCCTCCTGAAGACGAAGTCCCGCACAGTCTACAAGACCGATAACAGGTGCTCCAACTTTCAGAGCGAGATCATAAATTTTGGCGATCTTTTTGGCATGCATCTCACCAACTGTTCCGTTCAGTACAGATGCATCCTGGCTGTATACATACACCAGACTGCCGTCAATCACACCATATCCGGTGATCACACCGTCTGAAGGTGCTTTTTTTTCAGTCATGTTGAAATCCGTAGCTCTGGCTGTGACAGCCTGTCCGATCTCAACAAAACTGTTGGCGTCAAGCAGGGAATCGATCCTTGCAGCCGCTACGCTTTGTGTCGCATTACTCATTATACTATGCCCTCCATTTTTTTATTAATATAACCAAAAATTCAGCCGAGTATAATTGTACCTTTTTTTTGCAGAAAATTCAATACTTTTCGTCACGAACGTTAAAAAATTAACCCCTGACATATGCCAGGGGTCGCTAAATTAATGGAAATAATCCTTAAATACTTTATCCACATACCATTTATAGGTAATTCTGTCGATTTTGTCATCGGCGGTTGCAAGGCAGGAAAGGAGTTCTTTTCCGTTGAGCTTTGCATGGAGTGTACCGATCTTCTGGTTTTTCTGTATTGGTGCCGGTAGCTTATCCGGAAGTTCCGTTTCCCATGTGATCGTTTCTGTTTTTTTCAGAAGATATCTTTTCCCACGATCTTTTTCAGAAAGTACTGCGTGTATTTTCAGCATAACCTGTTTGGGAGGATATCCGGAATGATCGGACTTTTGCGGATATGGATCTTCTTTTCCCGGTGCTGCTTCTGTTACCGGGATCTCAGGCAGCTGCGGAAGCTCCGGCAGCATCACATACTGATAATTTTCCCTACCATAGGAAAGAAGCTTCTTAGTATCGCTCCATTTATAATTTTTATTTCCGGGCCATCCGCATCCCAGAAGAGCCACGATAAATAATCGCTCGTCCTGTCGGACTGCGCAGACATAACAATATCCGGCATTTCCTGTAAATCCTGTTTTTCCGGAGATCACTCCTGTTTCCATATCCAGGAAAGCATTGGTATTATGTACCGAATAATGCTTTTTTCCTGAGATATCCGTGAAAGTATAATCTCTGGTCTGGGTAATATGGACAAATGTTGCATTTTTTATTGCATACGCCATGATCAAGGCAAGATCCCGGGCTGTTGTATGATGGATACCGCCTTCATCTTCTCCATCCAGACCATTGGGTGTAACAAAATGTGTGTCCTTACATCCCAGCTCTTTTGCTTTTTCATTCATCTTCTCTGCAAAACCTTCTACGGAGCCGCCGATATGTTCCGCGATGGCCACTGCGGAATCATTATGGCTTTTCAGCATCAGTGAATAGAGAAGATCCTCCAGATAAAACTGCTGGCCTTCCCGCATGCCAAGACGTGTCTGTGGCTGAGATGCCGCATTCCCGGAAACCTGTACGTAATCATCTCCCTTTGCCAGCTCCAGAGCAAGAATACAGGTCATTACCTTTGTGGTGCTGGCATTCGGCCGTCCTTTGTATGCTTCTTTTCCGTACAGCACACGGCCGTTCTCCCCATCCATAAGAACTGCAGAAAGTGCATATAGATTTTCGTCATCTGCCGCCTTTACCGGAAAGATCTGACAAATAATAAGGACCGCTGTCACCAGCACGACAGCGGCCATACGCCGTTTGCTCATAATGCATCACCCCGTACACGGTTCATATAACTGTTTACAGTAACTGTTATATTTAATTTTATGCGGGGATAGCATTCAGATATCACTTGTATCTATTGTCTGCCGGGATCAATCATCCGTTAAAGGTCAGATCCCATCTGTCAGAAAGATGTCCTGGCCTGACTGCAAGTGCAGCAAGCTCTTCCAGCATATCCGGTGCCTTGGCAAGTGCCTCTTCCATCAGACTGTCCAGCTTAAGAAGCTCCTCCCTACAGTCGATCTCCGGCTCCGGGCTCATAAAAAATTCGGTAATAAACGCAGATATCTTTTTTCCTGCGGGGGAAAGGGCATGTTCCGAAAGGCGTCTCTTCCTTCCTCCATCATCACATACCAAAATACAGGTGAATATCTTCATCATTTTCAATGACAGATAAATGTTCCAGGTACGGATCGCCGGCAGTACCTGGTGTATCGTCCATGCACTGAGAAAACTGGCACGGATCCCATGCGACGGATAAAAACGCAATGGATCTTTGCCGGTTTCATACATCAGCATACGGTCAAATTCCTTCTCAAAGAGCGTATGTGAGATTTTCCCCTCGGCAGCTACCTGATTGACGTAAGGATGACAGGTAGAATCCAGGATATAATGACATCCGAACCCCAGCAGGTAAGCCATCAGTGCAGGATTTTTTTCCTCCCGGACCTTCGCCATGCCCTTTTCAAAGAATTCTCTTGCTTTCCGTCCATGCATCTGCACTCCGTACTGTGTCACCGGATTTTTGGATATAAAATAATAAAACAGGATATCCGGACCATGCTGTCCGATCCGGTACAGATTTCCGTTGCTTCGGATCAGATGCTGTAATTTTGCGGAAAGTTTCCGGTAAACCCTTTTTCCAAAAAGATCATGTGCGTATGTTGTGGGCATTTTCGTCACTCCTCTTCTGTTTTCTGATCTGTCCGACAGGTCCCGTAAACCGGCATCTGTCCGTGTTATTTGTTATACGTCCAGCTTCAGCTGGATCTCTTCCTCTGCTTCCGCCTTGAAATCCTCCAGCTGGACCGGATCCATTTCCGGAAGGTCTTCCAGCCCCTGGACACCAAAGCAGCGCAGAAATTCTTCGGTGGTTCCCAGGAGGATCGGGCGACCCGGAGCATCCAGACGTCCAAGTTCTCTCACAAGATCATAATCCATCAGTTTATTGATGGCATGATCACATTTTACCCCTCGGATCTTTTCAATCTCTGCTTTTGTAACGGGCTGTTTGTAGGCAATGATCGAAAGGGTTTCAAGCATAACGTCTGTCAGCGTGGGTTTCTTTGGCTGCGCTGCGATCCGGATAAGAGAATCATAGTATTCTTTTTTTGTACAAAGCTGAAAGGAGTTTTCGAGCTCTATGATCTGGATCCCCCGCTCTTCTTCCTGATAACGGATCATCATATTTCGGATGATATTTTCCGTTGTTGTAGGATCCTGACGGATCGCTCTGGCAATACGGGGTAATTCCACTGCTTCTCCCATTGCAAACAGGATGGCTTCGATTTCTCCTTCAATTCGTTTGATTTCCACTTATTGTCCTCATTCCTACTATATTATTCATCTGCGAACTCTGTCAGATTCTTCCATGTGTCCGGATCCGTGATAACTTCCACATGAATATCATCAAAAAGATCTTCCTGTTCTGCATGAACATGTCCCATTTTCATCAATTCCAGAATTGCCAGAAATGTCACGATCAGCTGTATTTTGGAATGCTGGTTTTCCATCAGCCTGCGAAAGCTGAATTTCCGGTGAGCTTTTGCATATTCCTTCATTTCCAGCAATTTATCGGAAAGTGATATTTCCTCTTTTTCGATCCTTCCGAATTTACTTCGGATCGGATCGATCTTATTTTCCTGTCTGCGGATCAAAGCCTGATAGATCGCACTCATCCGCTCCAGTGTCAGACCCCGGAGAAGTTCCTGGGGATCAGACGGTGGAGTATACTGCAGCACTTCTTCCGGAAGATCCTGTTTTCGGTAATAAACCCCTGCCGCATCTCCAAGCCTGTCCCGTAATTCATAGGACATATATTTGTACATCTTATATTCCAGCAGCTTCTGCACAAGCTCTGCTCTGGGGTCCTCTTCTTCTCCTTCCTCATTTACTTCTTTCGGAAGAAGCATTTTACATTTGATATCCAGAAGAGTAGCTGCCATGACAAGAAATTCACTCATAATCCCCAGATCTTCTTTTTCCATGGAATGCAGATATTCCATATACTGATCTGTGATCTCCACAATAGGAATATCATAGATATCGATCTTGTTTTTGTCGATCAGGTGAAGCAGAAGATCCAGAGGGCCTTCAAATACATTCAGCTTAACAGATAATGCCATAGGGTTTCCTCATTTCATTTTTTCGGAAGGTTTTATATCGATCACCAGCAGTTCCCTTGGATTATGGATCCGAAGGGGGATGGTATGTTCTCCAAGTCCAGCACTGACGATCATATGCTGATCCCCTTTGTGAAAGTCTCCACAGCAAAACGGCGGAAGAAACAGATATTGAGGAGATGAAAGACCGTAATGTTCACTGAGGCGGACAACGCCTCCGTGATAGTGTCCGGACAGGATCAGATCCGCGCCCCATTCAAAATAGGTTTTTCCGTATTTTGGATTATGTGCCAGCAGGATCTGCATCCCTTTATCTTCAGGTTTACCGATCAGTTCTTCCATCACTTCTTTTTTCAGCTTCGGTGATCTCGGCTTGTGATAATATTCGATGGGAAGTTCCAGCCCCCAGAAACAGAAGCGCTCTCCCTTCAGGACCATAGCTTCATGTCCGTTCCTTAAAATATGCACACCGGCTTTTTTCAGTGCTCTTTCGTATTTTGCATAATATGGCCGGTATTCTTCGGAAAGGAACATTTTATATTCATGATTGCCAAGTGCATAATACACGGGAAAATCTCCGGCAAGCTCTGTCAGCAGCTTACATGCAGTTACCAGAGTATTCGTTTCTGTGCGTACAGCCATGTCGCCGGCAGAAAGGATCACGTCCGGGGCAAGTTTTCGGATCGTCTCTGTCAGCCGTATATTATCTTTTCCGTAGGATATTCCGTGAAGATCTGCAAGAAGGATCATCCTCACGCCCTGTGGAGCATGGATCTTGTCCGTATGGATCTCATATTGTTTGATTCTGAATTTTTTCATATTATTTTCCAAATCCGCAGTTCGGGAAAGTACAAACCGGACAGTTCAGACAAAGTCCGCCCTCTCCCAGCCTGGCGATCTCCTCTGCCTTGATCTCATCATCCGCCATTACTCTGGGCAGGATCAGATCAAATACCGTTCTTTTTGCGTACATGACGCAGCCCGGAAGTCCAAGTACCGGTATGGATCTTCCGTTCCTCTCAAGATATGCCACAAGCAGCATAGCTCCCGGAAGTACAGGTGCTCCATAGGTTACGATTTTTGCTCCGGTATCCCGGATCCCGCCCGGAGTACGATCATCGGGATCCACACTCATTCCGCCGGTACAGATGATCAGATCTGCTCCTGCATCTGCGAAAGAAAGAATTGCCTTTGTGATCTCTTCCTTATCATCTCCCGGCATCACCTGGCCTGTCACTTCTGTCGGAAACCCGGAAAGCTTTTCCCGGAGTACCGGTGTGAAGGTATCCTGGATCAGTCCTTTTTTGATCTCACTTCCGGTTGTGACGATCCCTACTTTTTTCTGCTGGTAAGGGAGAATGTCAAAGATCGGAAGATTTCCTGCTGCCTTCTCTGCTGCATCCATTTTCTCTTTCTCGATCACAAGCGGAATGATCCTGGTTCCTGCAACCTTATCACCTTTTTTTATCGGAAAATCGCCATGTCTGGAAGCAATCATCATTTCTCCCAGAGAATTCACAGCCACAAGTGCATCACGACGTATTTTCAGAATACCATCGATCTTTGATACCACCTCGATCTTACCTTCTTTGATCTCAGTTCCATGTACTTTGGAAGAATTTCCAGCACAGATTTTGTAAAGGATCTCTGCAGCTTCATTTTCGTGAAGAATCCCCGATTTTTTCTCCCACACAAAAAGGTGTTCTTTTCCTACAGAGAGCAGCAGTGGTATATCCTCTTCTTTCACTACATGCCCCTTTTTGAAAAGAACGCCTTTTTTCTCATCTTTTATGATCTGCGTGATATCATGGCACAGAATGTGTCCCACTGCGTCTTCTGTTCTGATTTCTTTCATCCAAAATCCCTTCCCTGTTCTGCTATTTCTTTAATCCGTTGTATTATACATCCAGTCTGCCCTTTTTGTCAAAATATGTTGCAGGCATCACAAAAGAAATGCCTGACAGGTTCTTTCCAGCCAGTCATGGTATCCGGCCTTTTTTATTGTTTCCCCGTACAGGATATCCAGACTACCGATCTTTTTCCCATCCTGATAGTATTCCTGTGCCCCTGCTTTCTGCCCTTTTTTCACCGGCGCACTTTGTTCTTTGGGAAGGATCAACTTTTTCTTAACATTGTCAGGTTTCGTTCCATCTGTGCTGATATATCGGAATTTCCCTCTATATACAAGCGGAACCTGCTCTTTGACTCCTTTGCGGAGCTTCATAGGTTTCAGTGGCTCCAGAGCATCATCCAGATACAATGTGCATTTAGAAAAGCCGTAATTTAAAAGAGCTGCTGCATCCCGGAATCTTGTTTTCGGGTCCGGTGCGGCCATCACTGAGGCGATCAGTGTGATCCCGTTTCGTTCTGCCACAGCACTGAGACAGTATTTTGCAATACTGGTGCTGCCCGTTTTAAGTCCCATACACCCCTCATAGCTGCGCAGCAGTTTATTTGTGTTGGTCAGTGTAAATTTCGAGGAGCCTTTTCTGGTAACGTGTGTGATATCCTCCATCCAGACAGATGAATATGTAAGAACTTCCGGATATCTGCTGATGAGCTCCCTGCTCATAAGTGCAATGTCATAGGGAGTTGTATAATGTTCCTGTGATTCCGTCAGCCCGCAGCAATCCACAAAATGAGTATTTTTCATTCCAAGATCCTTCGCCCTCTCGTTCATCCTCTCCACAAAGGCTTGTTCTGTTCCCGCAACATGCTCCGCCATAGCTACGCTGGCATCATTTCCGGAAGCGATCACAATACATTTGATCATGGTTTCTGCAGTCTGCTTTTCTCCTTCTTCCAGAAATACCTGAGACCCTCCCATGGATCTGGCATAAGCACTGGTGGTAATGCTATCCTCCAGATGCAGGGTTCCCTCACGGATAGCATCAAAGATCAGAATCAATGTCATGATCTTTGTAATACTGGCCGGGCTTCTTCGGGTGTCAGGATCCCTGGAATAGATCACGGTACCGGTTTCTTTTTCCATAAGGACTGCACCCGGCGCTTCGATCAGCTGCTGTGCTTTTCCACTATCTTCCGTTTCTCCCCTGACACTAATGGGTGTCAGAGCCAGGCATAAGACTAAAATACAGATCAAAAGACTTTCCGGAACACTTCTGTTCATAAGCTCACTCCTGCCGCAAACATCTCTGTTCTATTGTAAAAGCTTTCCTGAAAGATTATTCCTGAAATTCTGAAAAAGCATAGATTCCGGTCCGTATTCCTGTATCTTTCACTCTGCATCGCTTTGCTTTTTCAGTTCTTCGTCATACAGCTTAACACCTGTTCCACAATTTCCAGCAGCATATTTTCTTGCATAATTCGCTGCATCGATCGCCTCAGATGCATTGTTACATTCTTTGGTGATCAGATAGATCCCAGTGCGGACACAGAGCTCCATATCCGGATATTTCTCTTTCATCTGCCGTAAGAACTCCTGATTGGTCTTTAAAACAGATGTTTCCGGATCAACATCCATATCACATGGAGTGAAAAGGATAAAATGATCAGAGATCGCCCTGGTAAAATATACATCCATATCTGTTTTTAGAACGCTTATCACATACTCGGAAAACTGCCGCAGGATCTGATCTCCCACACGATATCCGTATTTTGCATTAATACGTTTAAATTTTTCAAAATCGGTATATATCACTGCATGTCCCGGCCCGTAACCTCCGATCAGCATTTTCTCCACATTTTCGCGAAATCTTGAAAAAGAAGACAATCCGGTAAGCTGATCCCGTCCGGATTCTGCAGCAATGCTACGATAAGCACTGTTAAATGCCTGGTTCTTGGCATAATGCGCGGAAATGATCTTGGTCACTTCTCCCAATAGCTTACGATCTTCTCTGGACCAGAGCCTTTTTTCCTGGCAGGTCACGTATGCAATAGCCCCTGTATAGCTTCCCTCACAGTACATGGCAGCACAGACTACGGTTTTTGCTCCGCACTGTAACACATTCTTTCTTCCCTGTTCCGAATATTCAGCCAGATCATTCTCCTGAATCACCACAGTACCATATTCATCATTGTGGCGAAACAATGTGATAAAATCACTTTTTGAAAAATGTATCTCATCTATCAAAAGCCTGTATTCTTCTTCCGAAACCCATTGAAAAACCCTGTTTATTTTCTGCTCTGCCACCTTGGTATGCAGGACTGTGATCCGGTTAAGCCGGAATTTCAGACCGATCACCTTCATCAGAAGTTCAATCGCTGCCTGAAAGCTGCTCATTTTTTCAAATATTTCAAATGCAGTAGAAACAATATCATTATGAAGATATCTGGCATCTATCTCAACACCCTCGTATAATTCCTGCTTTTCCTCTGTCTTATCCTCAAAACGTCTCAGATTATCACAGAAAGCATAGCGGTTTTTTCCATTTTTCTTTGCCTGGTAAAGTGCCCAGTCTGCATTTTCAAAGAGCTGCTGATATGTATATCCGGAAACATTTTCCGGAAGAAAGCAGATCCCCACACTGCAGGTTGCCAGATACGTGGTTCCCGGAAATTTAAGTTTCTGCACTTCCCGTATCAGTTTTCCTGCCTTTTTCATGATCGCTGCATGGCTGATATCCTTCAAAAGGATCACAAATTCATCGCCACCCAGACGCATGATCACATCATTAATGTCGAACAAAGCCACAAACAGCTCCGCAAAACGTTTCAGGACTTCATCACCGAACATATGTCCGTAAGTATCATTTACATTTTTAAAATAATCTACATCAAGCACCATCATCCCGCATCCTGCATAGGGATTTCTGGATGCAAGGTATTCATCGATCAGTTCTTTTCCGAAAAAGCGGTTATACACTCCGGTCAGAGGATCTTTCTGGGCACGTTCCTCAAGAAACTCTTCCTGGAGTTTTTCTCTGGTGATATCTCTGGAGCTTCCTATGAAGTAATGATCTCCTGTGTTTTTGTCCTGTGCTACAAATCCCCGCACTGTCAGAAGACTCGCATTACCATCTTTATTGATACACCGCACTTCTATCGTTCCGCCTTCCCGGGATGTCAGAAAATCCGTCAGGTACTTCCAGTCGCCCTTATATACATTACTGTATTTCTGTCCGCTGTTTTTAAAATCTGAAATATTCTTTACAGGCATCAGATACTCGTCCAGACGTTCATATACGTCTGTCTCCTGACAGTACTGAAAAAGCTTCAGTGTAGTATTTCGATAAATGCAAGCGTATTTTTCCAATGTATCCCGAATATCAAAAACGGGATTTTTTTCGTCTGTTTTCATCATCGACCTCCAAGAGAGTTCTTGAGTTCACAGTATTTGTAAAAAAGTATACCATATCTTTGGGTATATATGTAGTTTTTTTATTTCTTTTTACAGTTTGTTTTTTACTATATAAAATACGCAGCTAAGGGCAGGATTACTCCTGCCCCTCTGTATTTTTTCAGGAAAATGATACGGGTATGGTATTTTTTATGCTGTCATTATGGGAATATCGATCATATCTGGATTTCTCATTTACAAAAGTCAGCGATGCATTTTTGTTTTGCATTGTCAGAGCAGCCGTACCGGAAGCAATCTTCCGGGGATCTGTACCATATGCAGGTGCAGCGCCTTTTATGATGCGGACATTCTCTGTATTTGCCCGTACATCTTTCAGATAGTAGCGTAGTACCGGTTTTTCCCAGACCGTATACTGCCCCAGCGGGATATTCCTGAGAGTGACCGATAATGTTGCATAGCCATTTTTATCGATTTCATAGCTTCCTCTGGTAAAGGTCACATAATCCTCATATCTGTGAGGATTTCCGGATAGATCCGTACCTTCTGCCACAAAGGAAAAGGTTGGATTTCCATGAGCCCAGGTAATATCCTCCTCTTTGATCTTTTTTATGATGGTGATATTTCCCAGCGGAAGTGTTACCGGAGTATTCTCTGCTTTCAGATCCACAGTATCCGTATCTGTATTTTCTTTTTTCTGGAAGATTACCTCCTTTTCGTATTTGCCTGTATAGTTTTCCGGATTTTTTGTTTCCACTACTTTGAACCTTCCCTGATTGTCATCTGTGAGCACCAGCTCTTCCGTAGAGTACCATCCGGTTTCTATGTCAAACTTCAGGATGCTCTGCACGCCCAGGTCATTCTGGTAAGTCTGCTTCCCTCTATTCCACTGAAGCACGGTAAATTCCGCATCTTCCAGAACTTCCCCGGTATAGATATCTGTTTTTCTCAGACGGATCACCCCTGTATATTCCTTTTCCTGTTCATTGACAACTTCAAAGGAAAGGCGTGCATCCTTGTCTGTGATATTCACCTCTTCTTCCCAGCTTCCTGTATATCCGGGCGGAGTCTTTGTTTCCGCGATCTTATATTTTCCCTCATTATCCGAAGTCTTTAAAAGTTCACTGCTTACATAAAGCTCACTTGAGCTATCATAATCCAGAAGTGTTCCTTTTTCTTTATAGGCTTTTTTGGCTGCACTGTATTCATAAAGTGTAAATTCCGCACCCTTCAGTACTTCACCGGTCTTCGCATCGATCTTACGAACCTCTATCCTTCGTTTTTCGTTCTGATAGTTCACTGCTTCAAACAGAAATTCCTGCTTTTCTCCCGGCTTTTCCAGCGTAAAATTCTTCTGCCAGTTTCCGGTGTAATTGGGAGGAGCTTTTGTCTCACGCACACGGAATTTTCCCTGATTGTCTTCGGTATAATTAAATTTCCCGGAATAATAGATACGTTTCTGTCCATCATAAGTCAGTTTTTTTAAGGTTACGTAGGCTTTGCTTTTTTTACTCCACTGATACAGGGTGAATTCAGCTCCTGCCAGCGGATCGCCGGTATTTCCATCTTTCTTTCTGATGGATACAGTTCCGCTGATATCCATGATATCCGTTACGCTGACGGTTATTGTCTTTCCGCCGGTTACTGTAAGATTTTTGACAGCGGTGTTCAGTTTATAGCCTGCAGCGGCTTTCGTTTCTTTCACATAGTATTTCCCTGGAACCAGTTTTGAAAAAAGGATCTCTCCACCGGCGTTTGTTGTTCCGGATGAAACCTTCTGATCCTTACTGTACATAGTCCGGTATCCGGAGGTCAGAGCTTCTGCTGCAAACAGTCCGTACTGCGCTCCCTGGATCAGTTTTCCCGTGTTGGGTTCCTTCTTGACCAGCTTTGCATTGCCGTAAACCGATGGCTTTACTGAAAACGAAAGGCTTCCTCTTGTTCCCTGGTATACGTAAGCACCAAAATCCTGTACTCCATCTTTTCCTGCCTGGGCACTTCCGTCAACCAGGATATAGGAAACCGGCTGAAGCAGCATTTTGCAGGAAAACTTCTTTGTCGCAGATGCATTTAACGGAAAGATCAGAAAAAAATATGCCCCATCCTTAAGGCTCAGGCTTGTCCCCGACATCATTTTGGGATTGGTTTTCTGTGAATTATAATCCGCTGCGCTCGTCCAGTAGGCCAGCTGCCATTTTTCTGCGGCTCCTCTTGTTATGGTGATCCCGTTTCCTGCTTTTGCTCCATCTGTTACTTTCATAAGAGTACTCATCTGAAATCCGTCTTTCATACTGTCCGGAACAAAGGGAAAACCTGCAGGTCTGCTTCGAAATACACTTAACGGGATCGTCTTTCCGGATGCTGCTGCCCAGGAACCGTCTTCGGAAACATAAACGGCAGCTTTGTTTCTTGCAGGGATCGTCAATGTCTGGATCTTATCGATCAGGCGGTTTATCCCTGTATGTTCTACTTCTGCTGCTGTGGCATATCCACAGTCATTAAAATATACCTTTGACAGCGCAATATGAGTAAATACATAACGGTTCTGCCATTTTGACCAATCTATGTGACTGCAGGAGGGGTCATATCCGGTCCCCAGATCCCCCGGTCCCCCGTAGCCAAAGTACAAAAGCTTCTGGATCACAGAATTAGTCAGTGCTTTTACTGCCTCATTCTTCAGCGTCATACTGTCCAGACCATCCTGAGTTGCTTTCAGGCAATAGAGAGGCGAAACCTTTTCCTCTCCTGTATCATCAATATAATGTACAGAACGATACGTACATCCCATACGGGTTTTATTTCCGGAACCAAGAAAATCATTGGCAGCTGTCCAGATCTCATCGCAGTAAACCCTGGTCCAGCTGTCCAGATAATACTGGGACGGGGAAAGTGCTGTAGCTGCGATAGCCTCCTCTCCTTCTGAGATTACTTCCGCACTGCCAGCTTCCCGGAACTCCCCGGGAAGTGCTGCAGAAAGAGCAATGATCTCTCCGTTTTCGATATCCTGGATCAGTTCCTGATCCTCTTCACTTTCTCCTGTAAGGATTTCCGCGTTTTCTTCCGTGAATACAGTAAATCCCGGATCCTCTGTCTGCTCCGGTATCTCTGTCAGAGCTATATTTTCTCCTTCTTTTGAAACAGCTTCCGGTTCTTCTTCCGGTTCGATCAGCTCATCACTGTCCGCATTTTCAGTATTATCTTTACCTTCTTCAAAAGCTTCCTCCACCGTTTCCGGTCCAGGCAAGGCTGTCGGAACCGGCATCTCAGCCTCCCCAGGCTGATCTGTTACCGGAATATCCGGGGCCTCCTCTTCTTCCTCCGGTTCTGTCTGTTCCTGCTGCGGATCTGCTGATACCGAACTCATATCTGCTGCAGGACTGGCCGAAACCACAAGAGAAGAAGCTGTGATCATCAATGCCAGCCATGCACCGATCATTCTTCTTTTCAATTTTTTCGTCCTCCTTTCCATAGCGTCAGACTGCAGGTAAGCAGCGCCATACCAGCCATCAGTGCAAACAGGATCACAGGAGATTCATCTCCGGTCTTCACTGGTGTTGTCCTTACCAAAGAACTGTTATTTCCGGAAGCTCTTTCTGTGGCTTCTTTCCTGCCATTCCGGCGTGGAATAGGGCTAGTATCTGCCGTCTCCTGATCCTCCGCCACAGAAAAGATCCATTTCACATCTGCAGCTCGAAGAGCATATAAATTATCCAGCTCTGCCGGAACCGTAACCTCAAATCTCATGTTTCCTTTTTCTCCGCTGGAAAATTCCCCCAGGGACACGGCCTTATTGAGAGATGCAGCCAGAAGATCACCGGAATACAGCTTTTTATCATTCATGGTGATCACCAGCTTCAGCTTTTTCAGAAATTCCTGATCCTTTACCGATTTACATTCCGGTGATGTGCGGAAGAAGATCTCTGCTGCATGCTCCGTTGTATTACGTATCTCTACAGAATCATGAAAAACATCTCCCGGCATTGCCGTGGAAAATCCGGAAAAAAAGTCTTCCGGAGCCGCGATCAGTTTGTGCGCATTTCCTTCAAACTCCACCTTCAGATCCACCGGACTTTTTTTCTGAACCACAAGACCATCGGTATCGTGGATACATCTTAAGATCTTCTGATTTCCCCAGGGTGACATGGCACGGAAATCCGGTGCAAAATTTGCCGCCTGGACAGCATCCGCCACGATGGTGATCCCCAGCTTCTTATCCTGGTAGGATTCATCCCATTGGGATGGTACAGTCACACCGGTAAAAATATCCACGCTATCTCCCTGTTCCAGCTTCCTGGTATAATAAAAATACTCTCCCTTCCGGATCCATCTCGGTGACATTCCTGTAAGATTCCTGTCATCCAGACCATCCAAACCTTCCAGATCATCTGTATAAGAGATCTTCACCCTTACCCAGCAGGGCTCTGAGTGATTGGTGATCCTGGGGATCTTGGATATCTCATCTCCCGGAAGAACGATCCGGCGATCCTGATATTTCATTTCTCGGCCGTCCTTTTTTTCCAGTTCCCGAAGAGAAATATTGATATCTCCCACTGATATGTGATTGGTCACTGTCACGGAATCTGAAAATCTGGCATAAGCAGCCGTGCACGCCAGGATACTGCCTGCCACAGCAGCACCTGCCAGCAGGGCTTTAAGGTGTTTTTTCAAGCATTCCCCCTCCTTTCTGCCTGAGCAGAAACCGGATCTGAAAAATACCTCCACGCACTTTCATAATCTGAAAATCCTTCTGCCTGTACAGCTTCCTCATAAACATTGATCTCAAAATCTTTAATGTTGTCCCTGTAAGTATCATCGATCTTTTGGGGATCGATCTGAAATCCGGTACACAGAGGAGCTGTTTTTTCACCCTCGGATATTTTTTTCCGGTAGTAATAATAGCCGTCCTGACTGTTATACACCCAGTTTGCCGTATCCAGACCTGTTAATTTCACGCCTCTGCCTATATCGTCATTGGAGTAGGAAAGGGACATCCTCACATAGCAGTCTGCCTGGAACCCTTTCACACTGCCGGAAAAATTTCCGATCCGGATCTCTTTTCTGTAGGACGGACCATTCTCCATAGGCGTAGGTGTAGGATCCGGAAAATCTTCCTCGATCTCCGTTGTCACATACCCCACTGCAGCAGAATTTATCTTTTTTTCGAAGTCTGAAAAATACGCCGCAGTCCCTGTTGCGCACAGGAGCCCTGTTGTCAGGAGAAGGAAAACGGGTCTTTTTAATTTATTCATTTCGTAACACCACCGGCCTGTCCTTTATTCTGATTTACATATTTCTGGTAAGCAGCAGTTGCCTGCTCCAGAACCGTAGTCTTGTCATCCCCGGTATTGGTAGCCTGGATCGCATAAGCCCGTACCGGCATATCAATCTGCTGTGTATCCAGCTGACCTTCGATGATATTGGCAAAGGTTACTGTATCAAAAAGAGTTGTAGTCTTTGTTCCCGGCTTCAGGATGTGGTTATATGCATAGGTGTAGACCATATTCTGCCCCACTTCGGTCCGCTCCAGCTGTGTCCAGTCCTTGTTTTTGGTGAAGCTGAACAGCTCTGTTTTTGCAAGCGCATTCCTGGTACCATCCTTGGCTACTGTGATCACATTTCGGACCGGAACAGAAACTTCCAGATAGACAAATGCTTCATTTACTCCTTTATTTGCTACATAGGGGTCCTTCCGGATCACCTGAGTAGGAACCAGATCTTTATTGTCCTCCGGTTTCCAGTTAGGCTCATCCAGGTCGATATCCACTTTTCCTACGGTAAAGCTGTTGGTTGCCGTTTCAAAATCCGTGAGATATGCAGCTGTTCCTCCGGCTGCCAGTGCAGTGATCACAGCAGCAAGTGCGATTCCTTTTACCAGTTTTCTGTTTTTCATCATGATTAAATTCCTCCCTGTATTTTTTTCTTTTTTGGGGTATATGCCAGATCAAAGAGTACTGACAGACATGCCGCTATGCAAACTGCGGCAAAAGGGATCCGGGCTTTCAGAAAATGGATCACGTAGCCCAGATAAGGCAGGTGAAAGACTACCCGCCCGATGATCTGTGACGCCTCTGCGGGAACAGGATCTTCTGTCTTGTTGGCGTCACCTTTTGTGATAAAGATGTCCTTTTCTTTTTTAACCACTCTGTGGGTGACAACGGTATCTCCGTTATGAAAAGTAATGATATCTCCCTTTTTCGGAGAAAACTCTCCTTCCTTTGTAAAAACCACAGCTCCGGTTGGGATCTCAGGTTCCATGGATCCGGAATAGACCACATAGGGCCGGATCCCGAAAAGTCCGGGAATAAGAAGCACCAATGCCATCACCAGCATCAGTCCCAGAACTGTGTTGCCGATACATCGAAAAAATATTTTCATTCCTGTATTCTGTTCTACATACGATATTTGATGATCACTTCCCTCTGCAGGGAAAGAAACAGTGTTCGGATATCAGGAAAATTCCGGCGGAGACCTGCCCCACATAAATTGAGCCATAAAAAAGTCCTCCCTGTATAGCAGTCAATATGGCAATTCGCAACATGCTCCCATCACTTAAACTCACAGATTTTGAAGTGAGGACAAGCATGATCAAAATAATAATACAGCAAAAATACTGAATGGAAATTATTCGAGCAGATATGCTCAGATGTGCAGTTCCTCTCATTACTTACAGAGGTGAAAGATTCCTGCGACATTTGTTAAAAAAGATTTGTTTCAGATGATATTATTATAGGGTCCACAGATCCGGAAGTCAATCAAATTCGTCCGACAGGATTCGACACTGGTTTCTCAGCGGGTATGTCTGTCACCCTATTTTTCATAAGCTGACAGACCCTGCATCCGTGCAACGCCAGATTTTTTTACAGCTGTACCAGAGAGTAAATATATTCCAATGGAAGCAGCATCAGATCACGGATTTCCCGTTCTTCCTCTTCTTTATTTCCGGAATTTACCGGCAATTCGATCCGGAAAGCCGGCTGGCGGATCATTTCTCCGTAATACTGTTCCGGCCTGCCTGTGCTCCTTCGCCCGTTCTGCGCTTCTCGTTCTATTGCAAGCTGCTCCAGCTTTCCCCTGGTACATTTTTTTAGGTGGCGTGCAAGACGGTAGCATCTCTGACCAGTGGAAAAATTCTGATCCCGCCGATAATAAACCACCTTTTTTCCATATCCGCAGAAAACCAGCAGGCCACGTCCTCCGTATTCCTGAAAGATCCGGATCAGTGCACGTGTCTCATTTTCACTGGCAGGCTGCTGATGGATCTTTTTTCTGCTGCAGAAGGTAGTAGGAAAATTCCGTGCAGTATCCATTCCTCTTGCATTTCCCTCGAATTCATCGCAGGGAACATCCTGCATTTTCAGCATCTGACGGAAAATGGGATTTCGCACAGTATTGTAGCCCTTCCGGCAGATCTCATATCCATCCGGATTGACCACCGGTATGATACAAAGCCTGGTCTGATCCAGGAGCTTTTTTACCTCATAAAGCTCGTCCACGGTCCAGTTGCATTCATATATTCTGCAAAGCTCTAGTGCCATCCTGGTAAGCCTGTCCGTCATCTGTCCATCCGTTCCGGAAAAGCCGGCCACACAGAAAATACAGGCATCTCCCTGTCCGATCTCCAGCATAGGGATCATCCGGTCATCGTGGCTTTTTCCGATCACCCGAAACTGCGTAAAGCTACTGTAACGCCTAGCTGCCTCCCACAGTGAATAATAAATTGCTTCGTAGGTTTTATCCTGTACTGTATCCATGATGTTCCCTTCCTTCCGTCTTTATACATGTTCATTATTATGTATATTATGCGAAAGGGCATAAAAAAAGAACCGGTTTAACACCGATTCCTTTTGTTTACAAAATAATTCAGGATACCGCCGCCGATGATGATCACCAGCGCAACTGCAACCACTCTTTTCGCTGCCTCCTGAGGAAGCTGGCCCTTGGAGCCAATAGAAGCCTCATAAAAGGTCAGCGTATAATCGATCTCATGCGGGGCGCCCATGGCCAGTGTATCTGCGATCACTTCCATCTTATCATCCAGGGCAGTTACCGGGACAGTAAAAACAGAATTTCTGCCTTCCTCGCTCTCATTGAGATATTTTTCCCCATCTACGATCATATAATCATAGTTGGAGCTGCTCCACTGGAGCCGTGCATACATCTTCCCCTCTTTTACCAACATCAATGTGGGGGAAGAAACGCTAGCTTTTCCGCTTCCGCCTTCCAGCTCCACCTGTATGGAATATTCTCCGTCCTCCAGATCTGTCTTCACTGCGTTCTCTCCACCTGCAGCCAGAACCTGTATCGGGCATAGCAGCAGCATAGTCAGAAGAAGCAGCATTATTGTTCTCATCCTGTGTTTCATGGTTTTCTCTCCGTTTTTTGTTTTTCCTTCGTATCACTATAGCACAACACTCCTTTTCTGTAAAGAACATCTCAGAATTGTTGAAATGTCTCTTCTTTTCCAGTATAATAGAGTGAAATTTGCATACAAACGAAAGGAAATGAACAGAGATGATCGAAACAAAAAATCTCACAAAAAAATTCGACAGTTTTACTGCTGTGGATTCTCTGGATCTTCGCATAGAAACCGGCGAATTTTTCGGTCTGCTGGGACCCAACGGTGCCGGAAAGACCACCACGATCAGTCTGCTTTCCACTCTGCTCCTGCCCACAGAGGGCGAAATCCTCATTGACGGGCAGACACTTGGACGCAACCGACCGGATCTGAAGCGCAAGATCAGCGTGATCACGCAGGAATATTCCATGCGCCAGGATATGAACATGGACGAGATCATGGAATATCAGGGCCGTCTTTATTTCATGCCACGAAAAGAAATCAAACGGAAAACTGAAGAGCTTCTGGATTTCTGTGGACTTCTTCCCTTCCGCAAGCGGACTGTAAGGAAGCTTTCCGGTGGTATGAAACGAAAGCTTATGGTATGCCGGGCACTTCTCACAAGTCCGGAGATCCTTCTTCTGGACGAGCCCACTGCAGGCATGGACGCGCTATCCAGACGACAGATGTGGAATCTTCTCCGTCAGCTGAACGGAAAAAATCTGACCATTCTTCTGACAACCCACTATATGGAAGAGGCACAGTCTCTCTGCAACCGGGTAGCACTTATGGATCACGGAAAGCTGGAGGAGATCAATACTCCATCGGGCCTGATCGACGGCCTGGGCAAATATACCGTAGATCAGGAAACACCGGAAGGGGCAAAAAGCCACTACTTCCACAGCCGGGAAGAGGCCATCTCTTTTCTGTCCTCTCTGGACGGACAGTGCACCCTTCGGGAGACGACTCTGGAGGATGTTTTTGTGGAGCGCGCAGGCAGGCATCTGATGCAGCGATAAGCCGGCGTCAGCCACAGTTATCTTATAATTTAACAGAATGGACGATGAATTATCATGGGAATACTTACTATTTTATGGGAAAAATGGGTGGAGTTCCGAAGGGATTTCTATAAGATCACGCTGGCGGCCATGATCGCACCGCTGATGTATCTGATCGTTTTTGGAATGGGGATCCAGACCTCCTCACACGGAGAGCCTTATCTGAATTTCCTGATCCCTGGTGTAGTTTCACTGACTACAATGAACGGAAGCTTTAATGCTATCGCACAGAATCTGAATGTACAGCGTCTTTACGAGAAAGCCTTTGACCAGGTTATGATATCTCCGACACCTCTGTGGCAGTTTATTGCCGGACAGATCATCGGAGGCAGTCTCCGCGGGCTTTATGCAGGAGGAATCATCCTTCTTCTGACCATGCCGATCGGAACCGGTCTTGTGTTCAACGGATGGTCATTGCTGGTGATGTTCCTCAACGGTGCTGTATTTTCAGCCATCGGTGTTGTGGTTTCTTTCCTTGCCAAAAACCATGCGGATGTACCTCGTTTTTCCAACTATATCATTATGCCAATGGCTTTTTTGTGCAACACCTTCTTCTCTACAGAGAAGATCCCGGGTTTTCTTGGGAATTTTGTAGCTGCTCTTCCACTGTCACAGACCAGTCATCTGATCCGTACCATTGCTTCCGGCGGTGGAGTCAATTACCTCAGTGTCCTGATCCTGACAGTCTATCTAATTGCATTCAGCATTGCAGCTTCCTGGTTTATCTATAAGAAGAAAAATCTGTAAATTTATCTTTACAAAAAATCACCGGCTTTCCTGTTCTTTCGGAAAACCGGTGATTTTTTTATTTGTTATGCTATTTTGGCTATTGTGCGTTTAGATGTCCTTTTTTCTTCTTCTCACGATCACATATCCACCTGCAAGAAGGGATGCCACTGCCAGTGCGGACATGGTTCCGATCGGTGAGTTATCGGCTGTTGATACTGCATTCTT
This sequence comes from Blautia sp. RTP21359st1_E11_RTP21359_211015, assembly GCF_040910705.1. NCBI lineage: Bacteria > Bacillati > Bacillota > Clostridia > Lachnospirales > Lachnospiraceae > Blautia > Blautia sp. RTP21359st1_E11_RTP21359_211015. Next base: position 3,448 of record NZ_JBDGAB010000040.1, on the reverse strand, counting down.
AGATCTGGTTCCGTTGCCTCCGTTGGAGGATGTTGCAGATGCCTCTCCTGTTATGGTTGCGTTCGGATCAGAGCCTGTCTGACCGCCGCCATATGAACCATCTGCTCCCGGAGTTCCGGTAGGTGTCAGTTTTGCAGATCTGAACTGCCATACTGCAGATTCAATGGTGTCTGTTTCAAACCACTGACCACCGGTGTAGATGTACTTTTTAAAGAAAATATATATGTTATATGTGGCTTCTTTATCAATTCCGTTTTTTGAAACGATTTTCCATGAATCATACTGATTCTTCTTACTAGGGTTTGACGACGTACTCCAATAAAGAGGAACCCATTTCACATCACCTTCATTCGGACTTTCATTGGTTGTTCCAGCTCCAATTACCTGGAATTCATGGGCCACATTTGGATAAAATTGAATTGGCTCTTCCAAACCGAATACCTCGCTGTCTTTTGGTTCCGGGATGTATGCATTCGGTGTGTTAGTCGGAGTTGGATCTGCAACTTTCGGTCTGGAATCTTCTTTAAATGCTATTTTCAATGGATTCGTCAAAACACCATTCTTATCTTTGATCTGGATATAAAGATCAATTGGATTGTCAGAGTCTAAATCCTCAAGACCGATATTAAATTTCTTATCAGCAGTAAACGTTGTCTGTTTTCCGGTAGATGTAAGATCTTTCGGAGTGGCGGACGTACCATTACTGTTACGAGAAACCCATTTATAATAACAGGTACCGCTCTTATTCGAAATAAGAATAACATTCGCAGATGTATGGTTAATCCATGAAAAGCCAACCCATCTGACATTTGCCGGACGCTTAGCTTCATCCAATGCAATCTTCTTTGGTGTACTTACAGTTCCATCAGTTCCTTTAATGCTCACATAAACATCAATTGCATTGTTTGCATCCAAATCTTTCAAACTGATCGTGAAATCCTTATTTTCAGAAACATTTTTCCCCTTGCTCATTTTATCAACTGTCGGAGCTTTAGAACCACGATTTACCCATTTATAATAGTACACACCAGCTTTATCAGAACGCATAGTTACAGTAGCAGATGTATGACCTTTCCATTTGTAGCTTACGTTGGAAATCTTCGCAGGTGTTTTCGCTGTTTCTTTCAAAGTAACAGTTGCAATCTTTGTTACTGCTGACTCTGATCCATCTTCCGCTACTACCTGTACATAGAGATCAATCGCATCACCTTTCAGATTTTTCAGATTAATCTTACAATCTTTTTTTGCAGTGATCGCAACCTTGCTGTCTTTAGTTGTGCTAATGGAAGGTTTTTTAGCTCCTTTTGCCACCCATTTATAATAGCATGTACCGCTCTTATCGGACTGAAGAACTACTTCTGCAGTTGTTGCAGTTTTACTTTCTGCGCTGATTTTTGTAACCTTTGGTGCTGCCGGTTTCGGATCAACTGGATTCTGTGCCTGTGTTACTGCAATATCCTTCTTTACACCTTCACCAACAATGGCGTTACCACTTTCACTTTCTTTTACCCATACATAAAGGTCAATAGTCTTGTCTGTGACCTTGGTAAGTTTCAGGGAAGTAGTTTCTCCTGCCTTAACCGTTCCACCTTCTGTAGCTGTCTCGATGGTCGGAGCTTCCGCACCTTTTGCAACATATTTATAGTAATATGTACCTGCTTTATCAGATGTGAAGGTTACAGAAACAGTATTTGCTTCTTTACTTGTAGGATTATCAATATTAATCGTTGGAATGTTGGAAACAAGCAGACCTGTAGCTGTATTTATTCCATAACTCTGGTCGCCTTCATAGCTCATCGCCTTAATTGCCTTTGCAAATGCATCCGCAGCTAAAGATTCAGGCTTCTGGAAAACTGTATAGTCAACTGCCGGATTCTCTACGGAATATCCAACATTCTGGTTCTCAAATGCACCAGCAATGATGATACTTCCAGCACTCTGATCCTGCTGTCCTAATACGATATTGGATTTTACGCTCTTTTCTGCGCTTGTATAGTTCTCGATGATCTTTGGTTCGTCATCAGACGCACCCTCACCTTTTTCAAGTGAAACTGTACCTGTGCTGTAAACAGCTCCGCCTGTAGATACATTATCTTTGATCTCTCCACCTGTAATTACAAGTTTACCGCTGTTTTTAACTGCCGCACCTGCTGCAGTAGAAACATTCTTGGAAAGGGTAACACCTGTCGTCATCACAAATTTAGCGCCAGCTTCTACGGAAACAATCGATCCATCGGCTGCAGTTTCATCGTCTTTCTTACCTTCAACAGAAAGTTTACCGATTTCTGAGGAGCCGTCACCTTCATTCTGTGTCATGGACAAAATACTTCCTGCACTTACTTTGAACATATCTCCTGCAACACTTCCACGTCCAACTACAGTTGTAGCATTTGTTGCACCAAAAATTGCAATATTTTTATTGGCAGGAACGGTAATAGTATCTGTGAGATTAAACGATGCACTGATCAGAATCTTATAAGCAGATGTATATAGATCACTATCATCAATAGATCCTGCAAAATCAGGTGCATTATTAATCGCTGCCTGAAGTTCTGCCGCAGTAGTAACCGTTGCATCTGCCGCAGTAGTTTGCTGCTCCTGCTGCGCCTCTTCCGCCTGAGCCTGAGCTGCTGCCTGGGCCTCTGCTTCCGCCTGAGCCTGGGCTGCTGCCTGGGCCTCTGCTTCCGCCTGGGCCTGGGCTGCTGCCTGTGCTTCTGCCTCTGCCTGAGCCTGAGCCGCTGCCTGGGCTTCTGCCTCTGCCTGGGAGTCGGCTTCACTCTGTGACTGGTCATCCACAGCTGCTCCGTCATCTGGTGTTTCTGTATTCTCGTCTGCAGTCGTTGCTTCTGCCTCTGTTACCGCTCCGGTATCTTCAGCGGCAAACGCTGCGGCAGGTGCCATTCCAACAGTCATGGAACCTGCAAGCAGGACTGCAAAAAGCTGCTTTTTTTTCATTTATAAGTCCTCCTGTTATGAGTTAGTCTTTTTAAATCCAATTACAAAGAAGTATAGCACAACACTTCAAAAAAGTAAAGCGGACCAAAGAATCCGCTTTACTGTATCTGTCTTACGGACGTACCTGTCCATTACCATAAATGATATACTTGGTGGTGGTCAGTGCAAGGAGTCCCATTGGGCCTCTTGCATGGAGCTTCTGGGTGCTGATCCCGATCTCCGCACCGAATCCAAATTCGTTTCCATCGGTGAATCTGGTAGAAGCGTTCACATAAACTGCTGCTGCATCTACCTCATCCAGAAATTTCTGGGCATGGGTATAATCATTGGTAATGATGGCCTCCGAATGCTTTGTATTATATTTATTGATATGTGCAATGGCTTCCTCCACGGAATCCACTACCTTTACAGAAAGGATATAGTCAAGATATTCCGTTCCCCAGTCCTCTTCTGTTGCAGGAACTGCTCCCGGCATCAGAGCCTTTGCTGCTTC